>JAABRH010000014.1 GCA_011391015.1 Sulfurovum sp. | reverse complement strand
AAAAATGCAAGAGTATATGAAAGCACACCCTTTGGCAGATCTACAAGGTAGAAATTAGAAAATACTCTTGCCACTTGGGGCAAAGCTTTAGTGTTGGTTCTTAGGGTGGCTTTGCCAACTGTTAAAGAACGGTATTAAATGAATGAGAAATTTGGGGTCTATGTGTTGTGTAAAAAGATAAGGTCTTATTTTAGCTGGAATGTGGTGTATCCGACATGATTCTTTAAAGGCCTTTGGCATAGAACAATCCAAATAGGGGGCTATAAAGAGGAGATCTTCAACCATCTCGACAGCCCAAACACCACCCACAACCAATGAATGCTCTTTTTCGATCTCTTGACGTTGGCTGGCAGAAAGTAGATACCCCAGTGTTTTAAGTGCACTGTCTGCAGCTTTTGTTTTGGCATTTAAAGCATACACTTTTATGAGAATGAGTTGTTTTTGCGTGTATAAAACTTTATAAGAAGCCTCAAGTCTCTCTTTGTCTTTTCTAAGGTACTCAAAACTTCGCCTGATGCCTTCTTTGTATTCGCGTAGCAATGCATCAGAAAACTGTTTTCTAAATTTATTGCGCTCATACTTTTCATTCTGATTGCTCTGGTCAACAAAATAAGGATAGTTGTTTTGATGCAGATACGCCAGAAGTTCCTCTTTACTATAACCTAAAAGGGGACGGACAAGTGTGTAGTCTCCTTTGTCTGTCACAGGTTCGAGTCCAATCAATTCGCTCACTCCTGCACCTTTACTGAGTCGCATAAGCAGCCACTCAAGCTGATCGTTAAGCTGATGGGCGGTAAGCAGGGTATCATATCCTTCTAAGCGCATGAGAGATTCAAAAAATTCATAGCGAAAGTCTCTGGCTTGTTTTTCAAAGTTGGAGTGAAAGTGGGGTGCTTTGATGCTGTGGCAGAAGCATTTGTAACGGTTTGCCAATACTTTCGCATGGGCTTCTTCTGTGTGGCTTGCATCACGCGTTCCGTAATTGACAAGTGCGATATCAAAAGAGATGCCATGCTCCAGAAGTAAAAAAAACAGAGCGGAGGAGTCCACGCCTGCAGAAAAAGCCAGAAGGTTCTTTTTCCCTTGTAGCGAAGAGAAGTCGGGAGTAAGCATGGTTTGGTTTAGAGTGCTTTACTCAGTGTTGCCAATAACTGTGTGCCGACTAGTTCTGTGATATTTGCCTCATATCTTTTTCCGTATTCTATTTTTAAATCAGAAGTATCATTGATAAGAATCTCCCCATCGATATCTACAGCCCAGCCCAATGGTCTAGCAGTGAGAAGATATTCATGTTCATCACTCTCGCCATCTACAACCAGTATGACTGTTTTTCCTACCATTTTTTTCAGTGAAGCAAGAGTGTTTGCTTCTGCAATCATCCCCAGTTTATCGGCTCTGACATCGATAGTCTCTTGGTCTATCTGTTCGAGTGTATAGGCTGAGGTTGTCTCTTCATTGGAGTAGCCAAAGGTGTTAAATCTGTCAAATTCAAATGTTTCCATGAAATCACACAGTTTAGCAAAGTTCTCATCGCTTTCACCAGGATGTCCAGCTATGAGTGAGGTGCGCAAGAAGGCATTTGCTTTGCTCTTCATATATTCAAGTAGTTCTATGGTCTTAGTCTCACCAAACCCACGTTTCATGATCTTGAGTACCCCATCGTCAATATGCTGGATAGGCATATCGTAATAGGTTTGAAATACAGTAGAGTCCGCTATAGCATCGATAAGTGCAAAAGTAGTGGTACTAGGGTAAAGATATAAGATGCGTGCTGAAAGTACACCTTTGATAGCTTCAACGCCTTTAATGAGTTCAATCAGTCCATCAGACATTTTCATATCACGCCCATAGCTAGAGCTGTCCTGTGAGATGAAAGAAAAATCATAAAAACCCTGCGCTACAAGATTTTCTACTTCTTTGAAGATAGAGCTCAGTGAACGTGAGTGTAGTTTACCTTTAAAGCTGGGAATGGCACAAAAAGAACAGGATTGGTTACACCCTTCAGCTATCTTGATGTAGGCATGGTAGTTGGAACCGGTGATGACTCTGCCGGAGTTTTCTGTAGCCAAATAGACTTCCGGAGAAAAAGTACTCTGTTTAGAGGCGATGAGCTGGTCTATCTTTTCATAGTCACCTACACCTGTGAAAATGTCTATCTCTGGCATATCTGCCTGAAGTTCTTCTTTATAGCGTTCGCTCAAACAGCCGCTCATCACCAAAATGGAGTTTTTTTTACGCTCATCATGCAGACTGAGCACGGTGTTGATACTCTCTTCTTTGGCTGCATCGATAAATCCGCAGGTATTGACGATGATGACATCGGCTTCGGCGCTGTCATCCGTGATTTCATACTCTCTCAGACGCCCAAGCATCACTTCGCTGTCGACGAGATTTTTGGTACAGCCAAGGCTGACAAGGTGTAGTTTTTTTTGCATATTTTTCATCTTTATTCTATTATTTCGAGAAAATTTTTTTTGACAACATTGTATTCTTCTTCTGTCAGTGAACCCAGATATTCTACAAATCGTACATTATCTATGGCTCTTATCTGTGTGAGTATGATATCAGAATCATTTATAAGTTTCTCTCTTTTGGTTATACGCATACGTATAGGTTGAACCGCATCTACAAGTTGTGTTGTCAAAGGAAACACAATAGTAGTAGGATAATCACTTTGGTTAAGCCCATTATTCTGAAAGATGAGTACAGGTCTTACTTTTCCTATCTCATTATTTTTTTTCACAGGATTGAGATTGGCTAACCATATCTGACCTTTAGATACCATCACTGAATGTACCATCCATGTCATCGTAAATATGCTTATCTGCCTCTTTGGTTTTTTCAATAGCCAGACGCAGCTTATTTTGCTTACTTGTCTCTATATTATTTGCGTAAAATGTAATGGCATCACGAATCACATCACTCTTTTTTTTATGCAATGTACTAGAAAGGCTCTCAAGTGTTTTTTCTAGAGCATCATTGAGTCTTACCGTAGCCACCATACTGACTCCTTTTTTGTAATATTGTATTACAGTAATATAGCATACAAACCAAGATTTGTCAATGAGTGATATATGTCGATAAAGTGTCAGAGAGGATTAAAAAATGATGAAAAAAAGGAGGATAGAGTCAGGCAAAAACCTGAACTCTAAAAGGTAGAATAATTCTTAGAAGTTGTATCTAGCAACTACACGAACAACATTGATGTCTTCGTCAGCCACAACATTTGCTACATTAACGTCAGCATTCATATAAGCATATGTTGCACCAAGGTTAAGGCTTTCAGTCAAGTTTGTTGTATATGCAAGGTCAAATTCATCCATTGAACCATTGTATGAATTCCAGTCTGTATACGCATAGAGTGCAGAGAAGTTACCGCCAAGTGCATCGATGTTTGCGCTTACTACAAATTTATCAGAATCAAAATTCATAAGTGAAGCAGTAAAGATCTCATCTGCAAGTGTAGAAGTGTAAAGAGCTGATGTTGTACCACCAATATTAAACATACCAAAAGCAGGTGCTCCGCCATTGATTGAAGCAGCAACGCCACCATCATTTACGTTAGAGTATGCAATTCCCATATTGATACCAGAAAGTGTAGTGCCTGCTTTTGCACCAAATGCTGCGATATCATCTGCCATTGCATCATGCATTACTGTTCCACCTTGGATACCTACATTGAAGCTGGTAGCAGCATATTGCGCATCACCCCAAAGAATGTTGATATCATCAGCTGTGATGAATTCAGATCCATAGTAGTATGAACCAGTTAGTGTTAAATTTTCAAATGATTTGTTTTGTGCAGTAAGCATATATACGCCTCTGTCATCATTGAGACTATTGAAGTCAGTTAGATTGCTCATCATCATAGAGTTAACGTTGTTAGCTGCTACCCATGCACCTACGAGTGTAGTATTTGAAATGTCCGTATTGACAATTAAGAGTGCATCAAATGTATTTTCAAATACATTCCAGTTTTCTGAATATGCAAATGGAGAGAGTGATTGTGGAAGTGTTTGACGACCAGCTTTAAGACTTGTGTTCGCTACACCATAGGTTACATAAGCTTCACCGATCCAACCACCATCAGTGATATCATCAATATCATTTCCAGGTACTGGATTACCAGTTAGTTGCATAACACCACTTACGATACTATTCTCTAAGTTCAGTGTTGAAAGTCCATTTACTGTAAAGCCTGCACCAATCCCAGCAAAAACATCTTTGTTTACTGCTTTAAGTTGGATACCAGCGTCTGCTGCAGATGCATCTTGCTCAAATAAATCGAAATCACCAGCACCTATTGTTTGGTAATATACTGCTGCTTGTCCGCTAAAATCCCATCCAGATACTTCAACTGGTGCTGCAGGTGCTGCAACTGGAGCGATATCTCCGCCCGCCATGATCATTGTAGATGCTATTACTGAAAGTAAAACTGTCTTTTTCATTGTAATTCTCCTTGAATTTTTTTGAATACAGCGAAATAATAACAAAAAGTATATGAAATGTCAAGTAAGTTAATAAAAAGTTAATAAGACATTAATAGTCTTATTTGAACGGCTAATAAAAAGTGCTATTTGATGTTATCTATTTTGAAGAATTGACGAATAGTAAGAGATTAACTGTATCTTAGTATGAAATAGGGATTGTATAAATAATGGTGGCGCCAGACGGAATCGAACCGCCGACACAAGGATTTTCAATCCTTTGCTCTACCGACTGAGCTATGGAGCCAACTTAAAAAGAAGTTACCGGTTTAAGTGGATAGAATTATAACGGCTTAACCTTAAAAAAATAACATAAAGTAGGTAACTTAGATTATTTTTTTAAGCATTTTACCAAATCCCTAAACATTTCTCCTCTGTGTTTGTAGGAGGTGAACTGATCGAGGCTTGCGGCTGCGGGGGAAAGCAGTGCTACATCTGAAGGGGTGAGAACTTTGTCTATGTGTTCTACGGCTTTGCTGAGTGTGTTGCAAGAGAACGCTTTAATGGCGTATTGTTCTGCAAGAGTGAGCAGTTTAGCATTATTTGCCCCTATAGTATAGAGAGTAAGGCTCAGTGATGTCATTGCTTCAAAAAGCGGTGTCAGATCTACGCCTTTGTCATCTCCTCCGAGGATGAGATGGATGTGCTTGTCTGCATACCCTTTGAGTGCTTGTATGGTCGCATCAAGATTTGTTGCTTTGGAATCATTGACCCAGAGTCTTTTTTGTGCATCTTTGAACTCTTCTTGTCTGTGGGCATCGAGCACAAATGCATTCATCAGTGCATAATCGGCTTCATCAAAGAGTACACGGGTTACGGCTAAAGCCAAAAGTGCATCTTGTAAAAAAGCTGCTTTGAAGCGCAAGGCTGAAGGATCAAGACGGAAATACTCTGCAAGCATTTCATTACTGTCATACTCAACTACGTAGGCATTAGTTTTAGGAAGACTCAAGCCTTTTGGAACCAGTGCCAATTCGCCCTCTTTCATTGTCAGTAGGGGTCTTAGTTTATCTGCTGCATATTGCTGTAGCGTTTCATGCCAGTCTAGATGATCGGGGGTGATGGGAAGTAGAAGATAGATGTTGGGTGAAGCGGTACGGGTGTGATGAAGGGCAAAAGAAGAACTTTCAAGTACCCAAATGGGCGCATCTGTGTCCAAGTCTGCCAGAGGTGTACCGATGTTACCGCCAGAGACGGCACCTCTTTTGGTTAAGAGGTGGGTGAGCATTTGGGTGGTAGTGGTTTTACCGTTTGTGCCGCTGATCCAGATACTAAAGGGCATGATATCGGCAAAATAGTCATATTCGCTTAAGAGGTTTTTTGCCTTTTTGATGAGCGGGTGGTTTGGTTTGAGACTAGGCGTTGTGACTTCCAGTTGACTTTTGTCTGGATCAAAAAGTGCTGAGGGTAGGATGTGGTTTCCTTCATCATCTTTGAAGGCTTCTTTAACAGTGTCATCAAAAAAGGTACAGCCACCGCCTAGTTTTTTGGCTATGGCTTTAGTGGTGAGTCCGTAGCCAAATAAGGTAGGTTTTAATTGAGTAGTAGGCATTATCTAAACTTGAAGGAGATAAGCGCAAGCATATTGGCAAGAAATGAAATCATCCAGAAACGAACGATGATTTTGTTTTCTGCCCATTTTTTGAGTTCAAAATGATGGTGTATGGGTGCCATCAGAAAGACACGTTTGCCACGCAGCTTAAAACTGCCTACCTGTAGGATGACCGAAACCGTTTCGATAACAAAAATAAGACCGATAAGAATAAGCAGTATCTCGCTTTTGCCTAAAATGGCAAGATACGCTAAAAACCCGCCGATAGCAAGACTTCCGGTGTCTCCCATGAAAATCTCAGCTGGGTAGCAGTTGTACCATAAAAAGCCCATCAGTCCGCCTGCAAGCGCAACGGCCAAGATGGTGACTTCGCCTACGCCTTTGATATTGGGGACAAGAAGATATTGACTGAAAATAGCATGACCCGTCACATAGACAATGAGTCCCAAAGATGCCAAAGCGATAATGGAAGGAACGGTTGCTAGACCGTCAAGACCGTCTGTAAGATTGACTGCATTGGTTGTGGCTAAAAAAACAAGTACCCAAAAAACAATGGCGCCATAGCCCATATCAAACAGTGGTGTTTTAAAGAAAGGAACATAAAACTCCGTAGGAAATCCTGCATAGAGCAGTATACTTGTTGAAAACATCGCAATGATGATTTGCAGTCCCATTTTCCCTCTGGGAGTGAGTCCTTTAAGATTGTCTCCTGCAAGCACTTTGCCGATATCGTCTTTGAGTCCGATGAGTCCAAAACCAAGCAGTGCAAGAAGTCCTGCTAAAACGTAGGGATTACTCAAATCAACTGTGAGTAGTGCTGCTATGAGTGTGGCAGCCAAAAACACTGCGCCACCCATTGTTGGGGTATGGCGTTTGCCTTCGTGTGCGGGGACATATTTGCTGATGGGTTGATTGGCTTTTTTGGAGATAGCCCAGGCTAAATATCTTGGCATAATAAACAGTGTAAGTGTGAAGGCCAGAAAAAATGCGCCACCCGCTCGGACTGAAATGTAGCCAAAGAGATTGATATCTAAAAAAGAGGAGAGTTCATACAGCATGGGCAACTTTCGCTAAAGATTTAAGAAAGGTTATTTTACTATGATTTCAATTAAATACGAGAGAAAAGATGGAGTATGAAAGCACAAAAAACAATTTTAATTATCACGGATGGGATAGGGTGTAAACCTGACAGTACCTGCAATGCATTTAAGGATGCGGTGAAACCTACGTATGATGGGTTGCTTGAAACAGCACCCAGAGCGCTCATTTCTACACATGGGCTGAGTGTCGGTTTGCCTGAGGGACAGATGGGGAACTCTGAAGTGGGGCATATGACGATTGGTGCAGGACGTATTTTGTATCAGGATTTGGTGAAAATCTCTTTGGCACTTGAAGATAAAAGCATCGAAAAAAATGAAGTGCTTAATGAAGTCTTGGCAAAAAGTGAACGTGTACATTTTGTGGGGTTGCTCAGTGACGGTGGGGTGCATTCGCATATAGAACACACTGTCGGGTTGGCGCAGTTGGCAGCAAAAAGAGGGAAAAAGGTACTATTGCATCTTATCACCGACGGAAGGGATGTGAGTCCTACTTCAGCTAAAACGTATTTGGCACAGATGGAAGCACTCTGCAATGAGGCTATCTCTATTGCCACAGTGGGCGGTCGCTTTTTTACGATGGACAGAGATAACCGTTGGGAGAGAGTTGAAAAGGGATACCGTGCTATAGCTGAGGCTACCCCTTTAACTGTTTTGAGTCCTCAGACATATATCGAGCAAAGTTATGCTAAAAAAGAAACCGATGAGTTTATAGAGCCTGTTGCCTTTGCTGGATATGAGGGGCTTAGAGAGGGTGATGCGGTCATCATGACGAACTTTCGTTCAGACAGAGCAAGAGAGATCACTGCAGCATTGGGCGATCAGGCCTTTACAGCGTTCAAGAGAGTATGGATACCGCTTCATATCGCAACCATGACGCAGTATGATGCAAGTTTTACTTACCCGATTCTTTTTCCAAAAGTGGCTCCCAAACATACTTTGGCAGAGGTGATCAGTGAAGCAGGGCTTAGACAGCTTCACACGGCTGAGACTGAAAAGTATGCGCATGTAACCTTTTTTCTCAATGGCGGTACAGAAACACCGATGGTAGGAGAGAGCAGAGTGCTCATCCCCAGCCCTGATGTCAAAACGTATGACATGAAACCTGAAATGTCTGCACCCCAGGTAGGCGATGCTGTCCTTCAAGCGATGGATGAACAGTATGATTTTGTTGTGGTAAATTTTGCCAATGGTGATATGGTTGGGCATACGGGTAACTACGAGGCAGCATGCTTGGCGGTTAATGCTGTGGATACTCAGCTAGGGCGGATTATTGCAAAAGCTAAAGAGCAAGGGTATGCCATTGTGTTAACTTCAGATCATGGAAATTGTGAAGAGATGCGAGATGCTCAGGGACATGTGTTGACCAATCACACTGTAGGTGAAGTGTGGTGTTTTGTGTTGGCTGAGGGCGTGACGACACTAAAAGAAGGATGTGGACTGAACAATGTTGCGCCTACTGTGCTCAAACTGATGGGGCTTGAGATTCCTCAAGAGATGGATGAAACGCTGATTTAATTGATAAATGCTTTTTTCTTTGGCACTATTTTGAGTATAATGTGACAAAAAGAGTGTGTACTCTATTTATGGAGAGTGTATCATGGAAAAAAAGATAAAAGAGTCAGTCGGTATCTTGTTGGCGCATATTATCAAAGTTGACAAAAGAGACGTTGAGAAAGAAGCGCCGCTGTTTTGTGACATTATGGGTCAAAACTTTGACTGTGACCACGAAGAGGCTAAAAAGTTTCTCTATACACTGATGGAAAAAGAGTATGATTTGGATGAGCATATTGCCATCATCAATCAAGCCTTGTGCGAAGACAAACTCTCAAAACTGCATATTTTAGAGCAGCTCAATCATATGATCTATTCAGATACTATCAGTCCGGATGATTATAAAATTTTTGAAGACATTAAAAACAAACTGTTTGAATGTTAGAGACAAAAGCACGCATACAAAACTGTTCACAACACGATAAGGGAGAGATATGAAATTTACAGGCACAAATGTACTGGTAACGGGTGCAAGCAGAGGGATAGGTGCACAGATAGCAAAAAGTCTTGCAGGGATGGGGCTTAAAGTATGGATCAATTTTCGTTCAGGTGAAGCAGAAGCCAATGCAGTCAAAGCAGATATTGTGGCTCAAGGCGGAACGGCTGAGGTGATAGGGTTTGATGTGAGTAACGAAGAGGCATTTGTGGATGCGGTGAAACAAATCGTTGATGCTGATGGTGAACTGGCATACCTTGTCAATAATGCGGGTATCACCAATGATAAACTTGCCATGCGGATGAAAACAGAAGAGTTTATGTCAGTCATTGAGGCTAATCTTAAATCGACGTTTATAGGATGCCGTGAAGCGGTGAAAGTGATGAGCAAAAAACGATTTGGCTCAGTCGTGAACATCGCGTCCATCGTCGGTGAAACAGGCAATGCCGGACAGACAAACTACGCCGCAAGCAAGGGTGGAACCATCGCCATGACGAAGAGTTTTGCCCAAGAAGCAGCCTCAAGAAATATCCGTTTTAATACGATCACCCCAGGATTTATTGCTACAGAGATGACGGATGTGCTTAAAGAGGAAATCAAAGATGCCTTTACCGCAAAGATACCGATGGCACGCTTTGGGGAGCCCAAAGAGGTTGCGGATGCCGTGGCGTTTTTACTTTCAGATCATGCCTCATACATAACGGGTGAGACTCTGAAGGTAAACGGCGGTATGTATATGTAGTGCTAACGCACACAAAGAGGAAAAAGTTTGGCACGCATACTTGTACTTGAAGATGATAAACTTTTCAATGAAACACTTGAAGACTTTTTACAAGAAGAAGGACATACTGTACAGTGTGCTCTAGATCCATATACAGCATTGGATTTGACTTATGAGCATCTGTATGATGTTTATCTTTTTGATGTCAATCTGCCTTATGAAAATGGCTTTACGCTTTTAGAAAAACTGCGTACAAGCGGCGATGAAACGCCCTGTATTTTCATCACCTCCAAAAATGACAAAGCTTCACTCAAAGAGGGATTTGGCAAAGGCGGTGATGACTATATGCAAAAGCCTGTCGATCTGGATGAACTTCTTTTGCGCATACAAGCTGTGTTGCGCAGGCAGGTACGCACACAAACGGTTCAGATAGAAAATTATCATTTTGATATCACAAACAAGAGACTTTTTCAAGACAATGAAGCAGTAGAACTCAGTATTAAAGCCGGTGAACTTCTTTTGGTGCTTTTGGAAGGAAAAGGAAGAGTGGTTCATACTGAGCAGATAAAAGAGCGTCTTTGGAGTGCTGCTGAAGAAGCGAGTGACGGGGCATTGCGGGTCTATGTGGCACAGCTTAAAAAATATTTCCCTCAACACATCACCAATGTCCGTGGGGTTGGATACCAAATGTGTATCAACACAGAAGAACCACTAGTGAAAAGCTGATGCAGGGGCGTAAAAAAGAGATAGCTTTTGCGGCGGTGATCTATTTTGTCACGATGTTTACCTTATTGACAGCGGTGCGCAGATTTTTAGAGACGTGGAACTCTATTGAGATCAATTTTTTTGTTGCGGGTGCTTTAGTACTACTTGTAGCGATTGGATGGGGGTATGTGCTCACGGCGCTTATATTTGCGCCTAAGAAACAGATGGAAGACACGCTCACGTCACTCAGCAATGACATCATGCATGAACTCAACATCCCCCTTGCAACGATCAAAGCCAATACTGCCATGCTGCAAAAAACACTGACAGATGAAAAATCCCTCAAGCGTATCCAGCGTATAGAAGATGCAAGTATCAGACTTAAAAAACTCTATGACGAACTGGTCTACAGCATCCATAAAGAGATGCATGACATTGAAAAAGAACGTTTTGATTTAAAACCCTTACTTGAAGAGCGTATCGAGGTCTTTAAAGAGCAGAAGCGCAATCCTTTTGTGCTTGATTTGAAGCCTTATGGGGTAGAAGCAGACAAGATAGGCTTTGAGCAGATGTTTGACAACCTCATCTCCAATGCGATGAAGTACTCTATGAAAGAGGCACCTATCTCTGTGACACTGAACCATGATATCTTGAGTGTGAAAGATGAAGGTGTGGGCATGGAAACCGCTGAACTCTTGCGTGTATATGAACGCTATTATCAGGTAGATAGTAAAAAAGACGGAAAAGGACTGGGACTTGCTTTAGTCAAAGCCTATTGTGATGAGCAGGGCATAGAGATTCGTATAGAGTCTCAAAAAGGTATAGGTACGACGGTCAGTTTAACGCTTTCTAAAATACATCTTTAGCCAATGAGGTTCATACTGTATTCATTTTGATGTGTTATGATGATGCGTATTTTATAAAAAGGGTTTGTATGAGAGTGAAAGTACCGATTTTCATCATCGTGCAGCTAACCAAAGAGAGAAGATGAGCGCAACACTTTTACTGCTTGAAGATGACCTGCAGCTTAGTGATACAATCAAACAGTTTTTAACCTACCATGGGTATGACGTGTATGCAGCCTATGATGGACTTAGTGCCCAAGAGCTCGTGTATGAAAAGCATATTGATTTAATGTTACTGGATATACGCGTGCCTCATCAAAATGGATTTGATTTTTTGCAAACTTTGCGTGCCAATGACGTGCAGACTCCCGCTGTTTTTATTACGTCGCTCAATAGCGTGGAAGATGTTACCCGTGGTTTTGACAGCGGATGTGATGACTATATACGCAAACCCTTTGCACTGAAGGAACTTCTGGTACGCATCGAATCGCTTCTGAAGCGTCGTTACAGCACCCATGAAAACAAAATAGCTTTAGCTGATGGTTTTGTCTTTGATATCAAAGAACATCTTCTGACTAAAGAAAATCAAAGAGTATCGCTTAAAACAAAAGAAGCCAAGTTACTGGCTCTATTTTTAGAGTGTCCCAATGAACTGTTGGGTTATGAGAAAATATTTGAACGGTTATGGACGTATGATGAAGAACCCAGTACAGGTAGTTTACGCGCGTATGTCAAGACGGTGCGTACATTTTTAGGCAAAGGGAACATTGAAACGATCAAAAATGGTGGGTACCGCTTTGTTAAGAAGTGAAAAGCAGAGTTTTATTCGTTTTTTACTGATCTATCTGGGCTCTACCTTACTGCTTTTTTCACTCGCAGCAGGCAGTTTTTATTTTTCGCAAAAACATCACCTCATCGATGAACAACTCCACGCACTGGAGTATGAAGCTGAAGAGATGAAGATGGCTTTAAGGGCTCTGCATAGCAGCTTTGATAGCACGATTGTCTATCCGGCACGCCCAGAGATAGACTCTGCCTTGTATGATTTGGATAAACAGTATATTTTTGGAACTCTAAAAGACAAGATACCACTCGATGAAACACATTATCCTGATGATAAAGAGAGACTTTTTTTGCTGAGTCGCGTCGAGCCATATTATCTTGGTGCGGCGTATTTGCTTGTCAGTAAACCCGTAGATAAAGCACCCCTGCAAAAGCTTCAGCAAAACATCGGACTTTTCATGCTGGGTGCAGGAATCTTTTTTACCTTGCTGGGTCTGTTTTTGGGCAAACTCTTCATAGCACCCATGCGTGATTCGATGCAAAGGATGAATCATTTTATACAAGATACAACCCATGAACTCAATACACCCATCAGTACGATTCTAACCAACATAGAGATGATAGAGACACTTGGAGGCTGTGAGCACAAAGAGGAATTAAAGCGTATCGAGATAGCCTCTAAAACCCTTTGCCACCTCTATGATGATTTAAGCTATTTGAATTTAAATCATCACTATTATAGACATATCGAGTCTCTTGATGTCTCACAATTGGCAGCTCAAAGAGTACTTTATTTTACTGCTATGGCGAACAATAAAGGTTTAACGCTGCAGACAAATATTGATGAGGAAATTGTCTTAGAGATGGATAAAAATGATTTTACGCGACTTTTGGATAATCTCATCACCAATGCCATCAAATACAATAAACCTCAAGGTCTTATATCAGTCACTCTGACAAAAGAATTTTTATCACTCATCGATACGGGTGTCGGGATACCTAAAAAAGATCTGGGAACCATAACCTGCCGCTTTAGGCGAGCCAATCAAAGTGAAGGCGGATTTGGCATAGGTCTTGATATTGTCAATCAGGTAGTCACTTATTACGGTTTTAGGTTAAAGATTGATTCACAGCCAAACGAAGGAACGAAGGTGGTTATACGATGGAAAAAATAATACTTTCTGTTTTGCTGTGTTATGTAAGCATACTCACTGCCCAGCAGAGTGATGCCTCGACACAAGAACTCCAAGCAACCTGTTTGGACTGCCATATCAAAGAGCAGATTCCCGATGCATTGATATACAGGCGCTATCTTATGGAGTACAGTACACCCACAAACATGAAAGTGGCGATAAAAAAGTATCTGAAAAACCCAAAAAAAGAAGACTCCATCATGCCTCCACCTTTCTTTTTGAAGTTTCCCATGAAAGAAGCCCTACACTTAGAAGAGGAACATCTGGAAAAGAACATCGATGCCTTTTTGCAGCGCTATGATGTCAAAAAAATGTTGGTTTTACCATAAGAAAGTGCTGATAATTCACACTTAATTCACACTTTAGTATTATAATTATAATTATATAAAATAATATGGAGTACGATAAGATGAAAAATGCTTTGTTTTCGGTGTGCATTGTAGCAGGTATGATGTTGGGTATGGCAGGATGTGGGAGTGGAGATTCTGTTTCTGATGCAGTCGAAGAGAGTACACAAGAGATAGTATCTGATGAAACACCGACAAGCACTTTGCCTGAAGATGTGCAGGCTGCCATTGATGCACCTAGCTCCAAGCTGTCACAAGAGCTTACCAATACACTTGCCTTTATGGGAAACGAAGAGAGGCTTGCTTATGATGTCTATAATGCCCTTTATATCAAATACCCTAAGGTAGAACAATTTACCAAGATTGCAACTAACGGAGAGTATCAACATATTGGTGCAGTACAACAACTCATACAAAAATATAAACTCAATGACGCGGTTTCTTTTACCAATGTAGTCGATCCGTTAGGGTATCTCAATACACCCATAGAAGCAATGGATGCAGGAGTCTATGATGTTCCCGAAATACAGGCACTTTATACACAATTGATGGACTTGGCAACAGATGAGGTAAAAGCACTAAAAGTGGGATGCATCATCGAAGTTGTTGATGTCAATGACTTAACGCGTGAGATTGCACAGGCTCAGTCGGAGAATGCAACGGATATCGTGACAGTATTTAGCTTTTTACGTGACGGCAGCTATAACCATTATTGGGCATTTGATAAGGGACTGAGAAACAAAGGTGTGGCTGATGGATGTTGTGCCTTGGGTCTCGTGGATGGTGTAGACTATTGCCACCCTGAGTACCCGAAAAATAACATCTAAAGTGGGTGTGACATCCACATCCCCATATAGATGTTTTTAACACTTTCTTAACGTTTTTCTGACATAATGCATCCCAAAAAGAACTTTATGTTTAGAAATCGTCTTTTTATCTCGTATGTGATGACTGCATCACTCTATCTGCTTGTGGCTGGGATTCTTGTTTACTTTCAGCAGACTGTTTTTATCGCCAAAGAACAGATAAAAGAGCAGGTGCTATGTATGTCCTTGCATTCCTTTGTACCCGAAGTGATGCCTGTGGAGCAAGAAGAGCAAGAAGAGACACAACAAACGCCAGAAGAGCCGGTTGTTGAGCCAGAAGTAACCCAAGAGATTATGCCAAAAAAAGAACCAGAAGTTCAAAAAGAAGTTGATCCTGAGCCCACAGTTGTAATACCAAAGCCCAAGCCCATCGTCAAACAGGTAAAAAAGAAACCTTTGGCAAAAAAACAGCCTAAAAAACAACCCAAAAAGCAACTCACTCCAAAAAAAGTATCTACAGCACAACAGACAAAACAACAGGTAGCATCAAGACAGACACAAAGCTCTGCTGCAGAACAAAATCAATTTCTAGTAGCCATACGAGAAAAAATCAATCAGCATAAATCTTACCCGCGCATCGCCAAAAAAAGAGGGATGCAGGGGGCTGTAAATGTAAAGTTTACGATTTTGAGCTCGGGAAAAGTAGCTCAAATTACTGTGAGCGGCCCCAAGATATTTCATGCTTCAGCAGAGCATGCAGTACAAAGTGCCTTCCCGATAGATGTGAAAAAAGCACCGCTTTCTTTACCGACAACAGTGAGCATAACGCTACAGTATAAGTTCAGGTAATTTAACACAGACTTAACACTCCTAGATTAGAATGCCTAAAAAATCTGAGGAGATGAAATTGAAAAAAGCGATTTGCCTTTCTTTGGTCTGTGCAGTTTGGGTCTGTGCAGCTGAGAAAAAACTGGAAACCATCAATGTTGAGACAAATGTCGATACCGAGCTGATTAAAGATGTGAGCGGGGAAGATATCAAGTCTGCTGACTTAGGGGAGGCGCTTTTTAAACAGTCTGCTTCAGTGTCGCTGGTGAGAAGATCGGGTATTGCCAATGATATTATCTTAAGAGGGCAAAAGAAAGACAATATCAATGTCACCATAGACGGTGCAAAGATTTACGGTGCCTGTCCAAACAGGATGGATCCGCCTGTTTCTCATGTATTGACAAACAACATCGATTATATTGAAATCAATGAAGGTCCGTACAATGTAGAAGATTTTGGTGTCTTAAGTGCAGATGTGAAAATTCATACGATTGAACCAGAAGAAGAGTTTCATGGTGATGTCAATCTTGGGCTTGGAAGCTGGGGCTATAAAAAAGCGGCGATGTCTGCTTCAGGTGCGATTACAGAAAATGTAAAGTTTTTGATTTCTGCTTCAACTGAGACGGGTGAGCAGTATGAAGATGGTGACGGCAATGACTTTGCAGGTCAAATAGACAGAGAAATCGCCAAAGGTGCTGTGCCTGCCACGACACAGTATCAGCCGCAATATCGTGATATGGATGCCTTTGAGAAAAAAACGGTCTTGGCAAAACTCTTTTGGAATATCACTGATAATCAAGACCTAAAACTCAGCTATACAGGAAACAGAAGTGATGATGTGTTGTATCCTTCTTCTCCAATGGATGCATTGTATGATGATTCTGATATTTTTGATATAGAATACACGGCAAAAGATCTGGGGAAATATTCTAAAGAACTTGATATACAGCTCTATCAATCCGAAGTAGAACACCCGATGTCTACAAAATATAGGGTTTCAGCTACCGTCGATACTGAACCAATGAAGCCTGGCATTCAGACTTCATACATGACACATGCCCTAACTACTCAGATGCAAGGTGCTCGTATCAAAAACAGTTTTGATGTGGACAATCATACGATTACTGGGGGCGTTGATTATAGTTTGCGTAACTGGGATGGTGGGTATTATAAAAATGACATAGCGCTTCCTGAGAAATTTTTTCACAGCATTTGGGATGTGGACACGAAAAATATGGCATTCTTCTTGAAAGACAACGTGAAGTTGGAACAATGGGTGCTTGATATGGGTCTAAGATATGATGACACCGCTGTTACTTCTGCCAATCTGACCCAGCAAGATAATGACTACAATGAACTCAACGGGTATCTTTTTGCAACGTATGCTATGGATGAGAAGACAGACTTTTTTGTAGGTGCAGGCAAATCTTCAAGAGTACCCGATGCCAAAGAGCTCTACTGGATTGGTGCACCCAAACCCAAAATGGTAAATGGTATGCCTGTTATGATGAATGGAATGCCAGCCATGGAAGCCCTTTCTATAGGTACACCGGATTTGGATGCAACGATCAACTATGAGATGGATATGGGTGTAGAGAAAAAGTATGACAATGCAACAGCAAAAATCAAAGCTTTTTACTCTTTGCTTGACAATTTCATTGCATACAATGCAGATAAAATGCAAAATAACTATGAAAATGTCGATGCATCCATTTATGGGTTTGAGTTAAGCGGTAGCTATATTGCTACGAGTGAGCTTTATTTTGATTATGCTATGGCATACCAAAGAGGTGAAAAAGATACGCCACTCCTGGGACAAATTGGAACAAATATGCCAGAGATACCACCATTTAAGTTTAATGGGTCAGTGAACTATGACTACGATGAAACCTTGGCGTTTAAAGCAGAACTCATCGCTTCAGACAACTGGACACATTTTGATGTTGAAAATGGTGAACAGGCTTTGGATGCATACGGAATTGTCAATCTTAAAGGAACAAAAGAGTGGGGAGCATTTGCTTTGACTGTGGGTATAGATAACCTGTTTGATAAAACCTACGCCGTATCAAACACCTATAATGACTTGATACTGCTTCCAACGATTGGCAACAACGATGTGATGCTTTTAAATGAACCGGGACGCTATCTCTACACCAATCTGCAATACAAATTTTAGTCACCTCGTCTCTGAGCCTTTCGCGTTATGATGCGTGAGAGGTTACAGAGATATTTTTCAACAAACACTACTGTTTCATAGTATAGAAATACAGATTTCACGCTACGCATAAGCTTTTTATAGTTTTTTTGCTATAATTAGCAGTATTTTTAACAAACCTAAGGAGTAATCAATGGCATTATTTGATGATGTAAAAGAAGTAGTTGTTGAACAACTAAATGTGAGCCCAGATGAGGTAAAAGAAGAGTCTAGATTTGTAGAAGATCTTGGGGCTGATAGTCTTGATGTCGTTGAATTGGTTATGGCGCTTGAAGAGAAATTCGATATCGAAATTCCTGATGACCAAGCAGAAGCAATCACTACAGTAGCTGACGCAATCAAATTTATCGAAAACGTGTAAGTTCTACTATACAAATCCCTTTAAAGGGATTTGTAAACTATACCTTAGTACTTTAGAAAAAGCATTAAGATATATTTTATAGTGTGTATAGGAGAGCCAGTGAGAAGAGTTGTTGTAACAGGTTTAGGTATGATCAATGCTTTAGGTCTAGATAAAGAAAGTTCATTTGCTGCAATCATAGATGGTAAATGCGGTATCAAACATATCGCATCTTTTGATACTGCCAATCATGCGGTAAATATTGCGGGTGAAATCACTGATTTTGACCCCTTGACTGTACTGGATGCAAAAGAAGCAAAAAAAGCAGATAGATTTATTCAACTTGGACTCAAAGCTGCTGCTGAAGCCATCGCAGATGCCAATCTTCCTGATGATGTAGATATGGAAAGATTTGGCGTGGCATCTGCTTCAGGTATCGGTGGATTGCCAAATATAGAAAAAAACTCTGTCGTATGTGAAGAGAAAGGACCACGAAGAATCTCTCCGTTTTTCATCCCTTCTTCACTGGTCAATATGCTGGGCGGTTTCATCTCCATATATCAAGGACTTAAAGGTCCAAACCTGGCTTCAGTAACTGCCTGTGCAGCGGGAACACATGCCATCGGTGAAGCAGCGAAGTCTATCATGGTGGGTACAGCAGACAAGATGCTGGTTGTTGGTGCTGAGTCTGCTATCTGCCCTGTGGGTATTGGCGGATTTGCAGCCATGAAAGCACTTTCTGATAGAAATGATGATCCGCAAACGGCTTCAAGACCTTTTGATGCAGATCGTGATGGTTTTGTCATGGGTGAGGGTGCAGGTGCATTGGTGCTCGAGAGTTATGAAGACGCAGTAGCAAGAGGCGCAAGAATTTACGGTGAACTCATTGGCTTTGGTGAAAGCGGTGATGCCAACCATATCACGACACCAACGATGGACGGTCCGCTTCGTGCCATGAAGGGTGCGTATAAAATGGCGGGTGAGCCTAAAGTGGACTATGTCAATGCACATGGGACCTCTACTCCTATCAATGACAAAAATGAAACCGCAGCACTCAAAGAGCTCTTTGGCGGAAAAGAAAATTGTCCTCCGGTAAGTTCGATTAAAGGACAAGTGGGTCACTGTTTGGGTGCAGCAGGTGCCATTGAGGCAGTAGTCTGTTTGATGGCGATGAGAGACGGTGTGCTTCCTCCTACGATTAACCATATAACACCAGATGAAAATTGTGATCTTGACTATATTCCAAACAAAGCAAGAAAAGCTGAGATTACAGTTGCTATGAGCAACTCTTTTGGTTTTGGTGGAACAAACGGCGTTGTTATCTTTAGAAAAATATAAGGATTGACGCATGGCAACCTATTTGGATTTTGAGAGCAAAATCGAAAAGATACAAGAAGAGATTGTATCGGCTCATGCCATTTCAGATTTTGAAGCGATGAATAGGTATCAGCATGAACTGGACAAAGAGGTGCAAAAAACATTTGGTGCCTTGAGTGACTTTCAAAAACTCCGTTTAGCCCGTCATCCCGATAGACCTTATGCTTTGGATTATATCAGGCTGCTGATGACGGATGCTTATGAGATTCACGGTGACCGTGCTTTTAGGGACGACCCTGCCATTTTATGTTATATTGGTTGGATTGATGGTCAAAAAACCATGCTAATCGGTGAGCAAAAGGGGCGTGGTGTTAAAAACAAGATCAAAAGAAATTTTGGTATGCCAAACCCTGAAGGGTACAGAAAAGCCTTGCGTGCGGTAAGGATGGCAGAAAAATTCGACATACCTGTCTTGATGCTGATAGACACTCCGGGCGCCTATCCCGGTCTTGGTGCAGAAGAGCGTGGACAGAGCGAGGCGATTGCGAAAAACCTTTTTGAATTTGCTTCGGTTAAAGTACCGATGGTCTCTATCGTGATTGGTGAAGGCGGATCGGGTGGAGCACTTGCTATCGGTGTGGCTGATAAACTGGCGATGATGCGTTATTCTGTTTTTGCAGTTATCTCTCCTGAAGGGTGTTCGGCTATTTTATGGAATGATCCTACTAAAGTTGAAGCTGCAACCAAAGCACTGAAGATAACACCGGATGATCTGTTCTCTCATAAACTGATAGATGATGTCTTGGATGAACCGCTCATTGGTGCACATCGGGACAAAGAAACTTCAGCTACGGTGATTAAAAGCTATTTTCTTAACAGCGTGAAAGCACTACGGGCACTTTCGGTCGATGAGATGCTTGATCAGCGCTACAAAAGACTCACGTCTGTCGGCGCCTATAGCGAATAGTTCTTCTTTTTATGTTACATGAAATTGCCCAAACCATAGTAGGGTATGTTGCAGATATGGGCTATTGGGGCATCTTTCTTCTGATGTTCCTTGAGAGTACTTTTTTCCCTTTTCCCAGTGAAATTGTCATGATACCTGCAGGCTATTTGGCTTACAAGGGAGAGATGAATCTTTATTTGGCAGTACTTGCCGGTATCTGTGGTTCCATAGCAGGGGCACTGTTTAACTACTATTTGGCACTGCATTTTGGAAGAAAATTTATTTTAAAGTATGGGAGATATTTTTTTATCAGCGAGCAGACACTGAACAAGCTCGAACTTTTCTTTAAAAACCATGGTGAACTTTCTACCTTTAATGGTCGGCTTATTCCCGGTATTCGTCAGCTTATCTCACTGCCTGCTGGTCTAGCGCGTATGAATGTACCTAAGTTTATTTTTTATTCCGGGCTTGGTTCAGGTATTTGGGTGATTGTGCTGGTTGCCTTGGGGTACTTTTTGGGTGCAAATGAAGCACTAATCTCTGAGTACCTGCAATCTGCAACACTCATTGCACTGGTATGTGTGGCATTGATAACCTTATTTTATATCGTGAGACACAAAAGAAAAAAAGCCATTTTGGAAGATTAGTTTAGTATCCAAGAGATATATTTTTTCTTTTTAATCGGAGTCTTTTTGAGCGCTAGAAGTACCGTGTCTGCGACTGAGTGCTCTAAGGCAAGATAAGACTTCGTGTCGCTAATATGGATTTTCCCTATTTTTTGAGGCTCAACACCTACTTCTTTGCATAATGTCCCCAATATGTCTCCTGCACGCAGTTTGGTTTTTTTACCGCCGTTGATGCAAAGCGTAGTGTAGCGAGAGAGCATTTTAAATCCTGCATCAACCCGTAAGGCTTTGGTCTCTTCTTTTCGTGCAGCCCTTAGTATATAGTCACATTTTTCACTCTGCGTAGGCATAAAAAGAGAAATCGCCATACCTGTAGCATCCGCACGACCCGTTCTTCCGATGCGGTGGGTGTAGATTTCAGGATCAAAGGGTAAATCATAATTGATTACAAGTTCGATATTTTTAATATCCAGACCTCTTGAAGCCACGTCAGTAGCAACCAAGATGCGTTTGGAGCCATTGGAGAAAAGAATCATCGACTCATTGCGGTCTTTTTGATCTAAATCTCCGTGTATATCAATGACCGAATGATGCTGCTTATAAAGATTTTCCGTAAGTGAAATGACCTCTGTTTTTGTGTTGCAGAAGATAAGCATTGATTCAGGTCTATAGGATTGTATAAGGGCGATGAGCGTTTTAAATTTATCTGTAGTTTCATAAACAATTTCATCTATTTTTGCACTTTGGAGTATGGTATCAACTTTGAGTGTAAGTGGATGTTTGAGCAGTGCTTTTGCCAGCTTTTCAATAGGAGGAGGAAAAGTTGCAGAAAAGAGCAGTGTCTGTTTGTTTTTTGGCATATTGCTGCCTATTTTGACGATCTCATCATAAAATCCCATATCCAGCATACGGTCTGCTTCATCAAGTACCAGTGTTTTGATGTTTTCCAAGCTCAGGGTCTCTTTCGCCAAATGATCTTGTATACGTCCGGGTGTACCGATGAGGATATGTGCGCCTTTAGCCAACGATTCAGCCTGCGCTCTCAAAGGTACACCGCCATAGAGTGTAAGGATTTTGAGGTTTGGTTTGTATGCGGCAACCTTACGCAGTTCAATGGCTATCTGTTCTGCCAGTTCTCTTGTGGGTGTAATGATGATGGTTTGGGGTTTAAAATTGCCTGTATCGGTTTGCATGATGCGGGGCAGACCAAAAGCAAGGGTTTTTCCTGAACCTGTTTTGGATTGCGCCAAAATGTCGTTGCCTTCTAAAATAGGGTTAATGGCTTTTTCCTGTATCTCGCTCATCACTGTAAACCCCTGAGTAGTCAATGTCTCCAAAAGGGCTGTAGGGATATCTTGTATCGTGTCAAATGATGCCATGGGTGTACCTCGAAATAGTATGGTTGATAAGAGTTAAATAGATGAAGCCAGGAGCGATGATCATGTGGTATTTCTGCAGATCAAGAAAGCTAACAGAAAATAAATGTATGGGCAAAAGCCCATAGAGCACTAAGAATTATGCTTGTGCTTTTTTGAAGTCTAAAATCATTTTGTAGGCTTCATCTTTTAAAAGAAGCTTTTCTTTTTTAAGCACTTCAAGTTCTGCATCGGTTAAAAGTAAACGACCTGCTTCAGCATCTTCCACTTTTTGATCCAAGTCATTGTGTTTTTCAAAAATCTTTGCAAAATGTGCATTGCTCATTTTAAGTTCGTGTATCTCGTTTTTGTATTCGTGTAGCATGGTATTTCCTCATGTTGATATAGTATATTATAACTTTTTTGTGTTTAGTAAGGAGTTAAACATGGACATTTAAGTTCGGTATTCGGCATTAATTTTGACATATTCATAACTCAAGTCACAACCGTAAGAGGTATAGCTTTCATTGCCAAGCCCAATATCACAGGTCACTTTAAATGTATCCTGTTTCATGATGGCATACGCTTTTTCTTCACGCAGTTTATCAAGCTCTCTAAATGCATTGGAGTAGATAAGCAGATCATCATAATGAATGGTGAGCGTCGAATCATCACAGGTGATACCAGAGGCACCTATGGTTGAGGCGATACGTCCCCAGTTTGGGTCTTCTCCAAAAAGAGCTGTTTTGACAAGTAAAGAGTTACTCAGTGCCATTGAGGCTTTTTTTGCATCCTCCTGGCTGATAGCACCTTTGACTTCAAAGGCAACCAATTTGTTGGCACCTTCCCCATCTTTGAGTACAAGCATGGCAAGTTCAAACATGAGCTTATATAAGACTTCTGCAAATGCTTCTTTGTTGTAGTTTCCGCTTTGTTTATTTGCCAGAAGCATCACCGTATCATTGGTAGAGGTGTCCCCATCTACTGAGATGCGATTAAAAGAACCCTCGGTAGCATCCAAGAGCAAAGTATCCATATCTTCTTTAGGTACAGCTGCATCGGTGATGATAAAACAGAGCATCGTCGCCATGGCGGGGTTTATCATCCCTGCACCTTTACAGATGGCTGCGATGTTGAAGGAAGTCCCATCATCTAATTCAACTTTGTACGCCAACTCTTTTTTAAAAGCGTCTGTAGTCATGATGGCACGTGCCGTTTGGTGTGAATTGGCCGTATCAAATGCCAAGGAATCAAACGCTGAGACAATTTTATCTACAGGCAAACGGTATCCAATAACACCCGTTGAAGACATCACAGGGTTAAGCACATTAAGCTTATTTGTGAGTGCTGCCATAATTGTTTTAATATCTTCTATGCCTTTTTCACCTGTCATGGCATTGGCATTTTTGGCGTTGATGAGTACAAAATCGGTTTGAAAATTGTTCGGGTATTGCTTAAAATGTTTAATGGGTGCAGCTTGAAAGGTATTGGAGGTAAATACTGCAGCAATATCACAGGGTGTTGTGCTTCTGATGAAAGAGACATCTCCATCTGCGCTGCCTGTTTCAGGATTGATGGGTTTGGTTCTCATGCCGACATTGGTAGCACCGCAAAAAAATCCGTGAACATTTTCCAGTCCATTGTCTAGCTGGGTAATTTTAAACATATTTCAACTCCTCGGGTTTCTCTTTTTTATGGATAATCTTTTTTGCTTTGCTGATACCTTCACTTGTACCGATGAGAAGCAGTTTGGATTCAGGCATGATGATAGTGTCGCCTTTGGGCATAGGGATGAATTTATTGTCTTTTTGGCGGATACCGATAATGGTTACATTGGCAATATCTCTAAAACGGGCAACTTTGATTTTCTTCAGTGCAAGCCATGAGGTTTTTGAGACATTTGCCTCTTCCATATCAAGCGGAGTATCTTTTTTGTACAAAAACTCTTGCAGCAGGTTTTCCATCTCCGGACGTGCCGCCATCGCATTGATACGCTGTGCCATGAGTTTGGTTGCCGTGACAACTTTATCGGCACCCAGTTTTAGAAGTTTTTGGTCATCTTCATGGTTCTTGGCATTGGCAATGATGAGAAACTTACGGGTACGGCCTATTTCAGTTTCATAGAGCCGTGCTGATGCAATGGTGGCAATATTGTCGGCGACATTGTCAGCCAGAGTGATAACTCCTTTGGCTGAAGAAAGGTGTGACTTGAGAATGCCTTCTTCTGTGTGCGGTTCTGCAGAGACAAAATAGGGGTAGTGATATTTTTTTGCCAGTGCCTCCAAGTCTTCACGCGGATCAACGACCACAAAAGGAATATGGTTTGCACGAAGTTGTCTGGTTACCTGTATCGTAAATTCATTGTGGTAACAGACGACAAAATGGCGTTTAAGTCTAGCGATTTCATAAAGCATCCTGCGCTCCTTGATGGTTTTTTGGAATTCCCCTCTTTTAACAACTTCTACGATAATACCGATAGCAATCGAAAAAACGATAAACCCAAAGATAATCAGTGTGATAGTGAAAATACGACCCATATTGGATATGGGGGATATTTCTCCAAATCCTACCGTAGTAAAGGTGATACCCGTTTGGTAAATGGCATCCATGAGAGAAAAATTATCGATCGCCATATAGCCTATGGTGCCGATAAGCATCATAAATACGGTCAGTATAAGAGGAAGTCTAAAAGGTGCCAAATGAGCATAAAACTCATCGTTAAGTGTAATGTGGGGTTTGGAAGTGTCTCTCCAGCCGAGAAACTTTTTGAATTTGTCTAGGGGTGTCAAAGCCCGAGTCCCAAAGAGTGGGACTTACTCAGCTGTTACAGCTTGAGCAGCACGTTTTTTCATGGTTCTGAGTGTAGAAGCCGCTACTTTAACTCTTTGTGTTGTTCCGTCTTCAAGTGTGATTTTCACTGATCTTAAATTTGGAAGTTGTCTTCTTTTTGTTTTATTGTTTGCGTGAGAAACATTGTTTCCTGTCAATGGGCCTTTACCTGTGATTTCGCATTTTCTTGCCATAGTATGTCCTTTAGATTGATCGCTACTATCTACGCACTTTTGGTTAGTGTACGTAGAAAAAAGCGAATATTTTGAGGGATTATAGACAAAATCACCATAAAATTTGCTTAACTGCAGAGAGAATATAAGGCTCTACTCTCTTTCCTGATGCATCACTAGGGTTTTTTGGAGCAGGCTTATGTTATAATCATTGAAAAATACGGGTTGAGGATAGTGATGTTAGTAGCTCCAAGTATACTTTCTGCTGATTTTGGACATTTGGCACGTGATGTTGCGGCGATTTGTGAGGGTGGATGTGACCTTGTTCACGTCGATGTAATGGATGGTCATTTTGTGCCCAATCTTACTATAGGTCCTGTGGTTGTTGAAGCAGTTGCTAAGGCGGCTACTAAACCTCTTGATATCCATCTGATGGTGCAAAACAACAGCTTTTTTGTAGAGTTATTTGCTCCTTTGAAGCCCCAATATATTTCTTTTCATATCGAAGAAGAGAAGCATCCTCATAGACTCATGCAGAAGATCCGTTCACTTGGCATACGTCCGGCTATCACCCTCAATCCCCATACGCCTCCTGAAGCCATAGAGTTTTTACTGGAAGATGTGGACATGGTACTGCTTATGTCTGTCAATCCGGGTTTTGGCGGACAAAGCTTTATCCCCTCAGTGATAGAAAAAACCAAACGCCTTAAAACACTCATACAAAAAAGAAATCCAAACTGTCTGATTGAAGTTGATGGTGGCGTGAATGATGTCAATGTCAAAGAACTGGCAGCAGCTGGAGTTGATATCGTTGTGGCGGGTTCATTTGTCTATAAACATCCTGATGGCATCGCTAAAGCCATTGCGGCGTTAAAGTAGGCTTTTGTGCGTGTTAAAATATGCGGTATTACCAATCTGAAAGATGCTTTGCATGCAGTCGAGTGTGGCGCAGATGCCTTGGGATTTGTCTTTTACAATCAATCTCCGCGCTATATCTCTCCTGCTGCTGCCAAGCACATTATAGATAAGCTGCCTCCGTTTGTGGAGCGGGTAGGGCTTTTTGTCAATGAAGGTGTGGAGACCATCGATATGGTATGCAGATACTCGGATATCTCACGGGCGCAGATTCATTTTGACGTTGATGAAGAGTCTTTGGATGCCATAGGATTGCAAACATTGCCTGTGGTGCGTGCACGAGAATCTAAAGATGTGTTGCGATTTAAAAACAGATATCGTTTGGTTGATGCCTACAGCGAAGCCTATGGCGGAACGGGAGAGCGTCTTAATCTTGAATGGTTTAAGGGAGTTGATTGTTCCAAAATCATACTTGCAGGAGGCCTGACTCCTCAGAATGTTGCACAAGTGAAGTCCTTTGGATTTTACGGCGTGGATGTCAGTTCAGGTGTAGAGTCGGTTAAAGGCAAAAAAGACCCTTTGAAAGTGAAACAATTTATAGCCAATGCAAAAAGTCTTTGAGGAACTCACATCTGCATTTCGCAAACATGGCGGTGTGCTGGAAGAGGAACATTATCAGCGTATTGTTACCAAGCATTCGACTTTGCTTGAGGATGCAGAGACTATCTTTATCTTGCTTCAGGCTTCAGGATATCCCATACAGCAAGAAAGCAACAGGTATAAACTTCAGACCTGTTTCACAGAGCATACACAGCAGCGTTACTGCGTCATAGACATAGAAACCAACGGAAGTAAACCAGGCACCTCCCAAGTCATAGAAATAGGTGCGCTGATGATAAAAAACGGTACGATCATAGATCGTTTTGAAACCTTTGTTGAGTGTGCCTTTTTACCGGAGTACATCACCAAAATTACAGGCATAGAACCCACAGATCTCATCGGTGCACCCAGCAGAAGAGAGGCCCTCATTGCACTTCGGCATTTTATGAGTGATGCGGTTTTTGTTGCGCACAATGCCTCTTTTGATTATAGTTTTCTCAATGCCTCTTTTGAGCGTGTGGGCTTGGGAAACATAGGCAATCCGACGCTGTGTACCATCGAGTTGGCAAAACGTACGTTTGAGAGTGAGCGGTATGGGCTTGCCTATCTTATAGATTTGTTAGAGATAGAAAGGGCTACACACCACCGTGCATTTTCGGATGCCGTATGTGCAGCCAAAGTGATGGAAAAGAGTTTGCAGACACTGCCGCAGTACATCAAAAGCACCGATGAATTGTTACAATTTTCCGTCTCAAGCAAAAAAGAGAGACGGGTTAAAAAAGAAGACAAAAGCTAAAAGATTTCCTTCTTTCTTGCTATTGGTATTCATTTTTAAAGGCAACATAACGTGAGGCTGAAGCGTAAAGTTCTTTCACCTCTTCATCACTTAATTGGCGCACGACTTTGGCAGGACTGCCCATGATGAGACTTCTTGGCGGAAATACTTTGTTCTTGGTCACCAGAGAGTCTGCACCGACAATGGACTCTTTGCCGATGACTGCACCATCAAGTATAGTGGCTGACATGCCTATGAGGCAGGCATCTTCTATGGTGCAGCCGTGAAGCATGACCCTGTGTCCTACGGTGACATCATTGCCGATGATGGTGGGATGTCCGTCTGATTCATCTGCTTTTTTATGATGGGTGACGTGTATCATACTCAAATCTTGAATGTTGCTTCTATCCCCGATGCGTATATGATGTACATCACCGCGAACTACACAGCCAAACCACACTGCAGCATCTTCTCCCATGACGACACGCCCGATAACCGAGGCACCTTCTGCAACCCAGGCATTGGCTCCAAGTTGGGGTGTCCATTTTTTAAATTTTAAAATCATTAACTCTCCTTTAAAATGCGACTCGCCAAACGGCTTACATAATTTGGTGTCTCTTTTTTAGTTTTGTCGTGTATCTTACTGATGTATTCTTCCAAAATAGCATGGTTATTGACCTGCTTGCCAAGAGAAGGCACTTTGATATACTCTCCATCTGCTTGAAGCTCCCAGCGCAAAGCGTTGTCTGCCAGTTGCAGCATGAGGATATGTTCTATTTTTTGGGTTAGATTTTCTTCTAGGATGGGTGTCATCAGTTCAA
Organism: Sulfurovum sp.; assembly: GCA_011391015.1. Taxonomy (GTDB): domain Bacteria; phylum Campylobacterota; class Campylobacteria; order Campylobacterales; family Sulfurovaceae; genus Sulfurovum. Next base: position 3,172 of record JAABRH010000014.1, on the reverse strand, counting down.
CACGTCTCACAAGGTTTCGTGGCATCAAATCAGCTGAAGCAATATAGCATTTCACTGCATCATGTTTAAAATAATAAATACGGGCATGCTCAAGATACTTTCCTATGATGGAAGAGACGGTGATATTTTCTGAAACACCCTTTATTCCTGGTTTTAAACAACAAATGCCACGGATGATGAGTTCTACTTTACATCCTTTTTGTGAAGCCAGATAAAGTGCCTTGATAATATCGGTGTCTACTAAGGAGTTTGCTTTGATGATGATGTGTCCATTAGAAGCGTGTTTGAGTTCTTGTTCTATCAGTTTGATAATCTTGGGCTTGATCTGCGTAGGAGACATAAAAAGCGTATCGAGCTTTGTATAAGTAGAAAAACCGGTTAAAAAGTGAAAAAAGTGTGTCGCATCCGTACCAAAAGCTTCTTTGCTGGTAAAATAGGAGAAATCGGTATAGACCTTTGCACTGCTGGGGTTGTAGTTCCCTGTTGCAAGATGCACGTAGCTTTTGAGTTTATCCCCTTTGCGTTTAATGACCTGCGCTATTTTGGCATGCACTTTAAGTCCGGGGATACCATACACCACATGTGCGCCTGCGGCCTCTAGGGCTTTTGCCCAACGCAGGTTGTTCTCTTCATCAAACCGTGCTTTGAGTTCGACAAGCACCATTACCTGTTTTCCTTCCAGTGCCGCATCGATGAGCGCTTTGACGATGGGCGATTTGGGGCCTGCCCTGTAGAGGGTCATGCGTATGGCAAGCGTGTCAGGGTCGGTTGCTGCTTGTTTGATAAACTGAACCACAGGCTCGAAACTCTCAAAAGGATGATACAAAAGTACATCCTGTTTTTCGATAGCATCAAAAATATCTTCACTCTCAAGAGGCGGAAGAATTTTGGCATTATAAGTAGGAAAGGTAAGATGAGAGAGCGCATCATCCCCAACGATTTGCCAGAGACTCCCCAGGTTAAGAGAGAGACTTTTGTAGGAGTAGATGTCATTATCATCAAGGTTGAGATGGGAGAGTAAAAAGTGTATGAGATTCGCATCAGCACCCTCTAGAAGTTCAAGGCGAACTAGTGAGCCTTTATTTCGTGAGCGCAGACCCTCCTGAAGAATTTGCAGAAAATCATCCGCTTCCTCTTCTTCTATCTCAATGTCGGCGTTGCGTGTCACCCTAAACGGGGTAGAAGCCAAAGTACTAAACCCCGGAAAGAGTTCGGAGGCAAAATGCTCCACGACTGATTCAATAGGGATGAAGGTTTGCCCCAGTTGAATAAATCGTGGCAAAATACGAGGGATACGTATAAGCCCGTGCTTGATGTGTTCTGAGTCATCGGTTAAGGTAAGTGCCAAACCGAAACTGAGATTGTTCAGATGAGGAAATGGATGTGTGGCATCTACTGCAATGGGGATAATAACGGGATAGATTTCATTAAAAAATTTTCCCTTAATCTCCAGTTTTTCTTCCGTCTTGAGTGCATCAAAGTTTTTGACATTGACATTGTGGGAATGCAGTTCAGCGATGATGGAAGTGTAACATGCCTCTAAAACTGTCTGTTCTTTATGCAGGTATGCCTGTATCTGTTCAAGCTGTTCGCCGGGTGTGAGCTTGTCTGGTCCTGTCTCTTGAACACGGGCTTTAAAAAGTGCTTTGAGTCCCGCAACACGTATCATATAAAATTCATCAAGGTTTGTACCGTAGATGGCAAGAAATTTAAGTCGTTCAAGTGGCGGCAGTGTTGCATCCAGTGCTTGCGCAAGTACACGTGAGTTAAACTGTAGCCATGAGAGTTCGCGGTTAAAATAGAGTTGCGATGCGTTTAAATCTATGGGCATAGTGACTGTCCTGTATAAGGGTGTGGTTTGATCAAGAGTATAGCAAAAAATTATAACTTTTTGATTTTAGCTATCTCATCACGTAGTCTTGCCGCTTCCTCAAACTCGAGATTTTTAGCTGCTACGAGCATCTTTGCTTTAAGTTCCTGCATCAGTTGCTGGCGTTCTGCTTTGGGCATTTTGTCAAGCTTGCTTTGTTTGTTGTAGAGTTCGCCAAGCTCTTCTGTTTTAAGGTCCGTATCCAGAACCCTTAGTGTGGTTTGAGGTGTGATGCCGTGCTCTTTGTTGTAGGCTATCTGTTTTTCTCTTCTTGCCCCAGTGGTCTCTATGGTAAATTGCATGGAGTCTGTCATCTTTTTCGCATACATCAGCACCAGACCGTTTACATTTCTTGCTGCTCTTCCTGCTGTTTGTATAAGTGCAGTTTTGGAGCGTAAAAACCCTTCTTTGTCAGCATCGAGTATGGCAACCAGACTCACTTCAGGTAAATCAAGTCCTTCTCTAAGCAAGTTGATACCTATAAGGATGTCAAACTCACCCAAACGCAGTGAGCGTATGGTTTGATTGCGCTCTATGGCGTCCATCTCTGAGTGCATATGACGGCATTTGAGTCCCAAGTTATTGTAGTAGGTGCTCAGCTCTTCTGCCATTTTTTTGGTCAGCACCGTGATGAGCACCCGTTCACCTCTGGCGATGACAGGCTTCATACGGTCATACAGATTTTCTACCTGATAGGTGCTGTCAATGACTTCTATGGGCGGATCAAGCAGTCCGGTAGGACGTACTACCTGTTCAGCGACTACGCTAGAGAGTTCGAGTTCAAGCTCGTTGGGTGTGGCGGAGACAAACAAAAAGTGCGGTGCTTTGTGGATGTACTCATCAAACATCAGCGGTCTGTTATCCAGAGCGGAGGGAAGCCTAAATCCGTGATCTACCAGCACCTCTTTACGGCTTCTGTCACCCGCATACATACCTCTAAACTGAGAAAGTGACACATGTGATTCATCGACAATGACCAGATATTCTTTGTGCATCGCTTCAAAGTAGTCCATCATGGAGTAGGGCGTTTCACCTTCTTTTTTGCCTGTCAGGTGGCGTGAATAGTTCTCGATGCCTTTGCACATTCCTGTAGCTTCTATCATCTCCAAATCAAACTCAGTACGTTGCTTCAGTCTGTTGTACTCTATCATGCGGTCTTGTTCTTGATAGTAGTTTAAACGTTCTCCAAGCTCTTCTTCTATGCTTTTAACTGCACGGGCAAGTTTTTCCTTACTGACGATGAACTGGTTGGCGGAGTAAACAGTTACCTCTTTGAGTGTCTCTTCTTTTTCACCAGTGAGC
>JAABRH010000013.1 GCA_011391015.1 Sulfurovum sp. | reverse complement strand
TCTTCCGATCTCAGCCAGTGCAAAGTGTGAGGCAAACATCATACCCAAGAGACAAAACCATAGACGCCTTTTCATACCACATGCACCTCTCTAAACATACCGAGCATATGATAGAGCATATGGCAGTGAAATGCCCATTTTCCTTTGGCATCAACTGTGACTCTGTAGCTTATCTTCGCTCCTGGTTGCACAATAACGGTATGTTTTCGAACCAAGTGTGCATCATCTCCTGTTTCTACATCGCTCCACATGCCGTGAAGATGCATCGGGTGATTCATCATCGTATCGTTGATAAAGGTGATACGTATGCGTTCGCCATAGCGAAAGATTAAAGGTGTGGCATCAGCGTATTTTATGCCATTGATTGACCATATATACCGTTCCATATTGCCTGTAAGATGCAAAATAATCTCTCTGTCTGGTTTTTTCGCGTGGCGTGTAGAGTATCGGTTTTGAAGGTCGCTATAACTGAGGACTTTTCTGCCATGATTTCTTAGCCCTACTCCGGGGTCATCCAGTCTGTATTGGGGTGATGTAGCGCGCATATCTATCTGTACACCATCTGCCATCGGTAATTGGGTGATAGGATAGTGTTGAGCTTCCATCTGTGCATATTTGTTTTGTTTCATACTCATTTTAGAGGACATCATCATGCTCGAGTCACACTTCATATCACCTCCGTGATCCAACTCACCCATACCCATGTCTGTATGTGTCAAGATGGGCATAGGATCCATAGCAGGAGGACTTGCCAACAGAGCCAAATCCGGAGTGAGTGAACCTAGTGCATAGCCTGAACGGTCTATACTTTGGGCAAATATCGCATAGGCTTGGTGTTTTTTTGGCTCTACGATGACATCATACGTCTCTGCAACACCGATACGAAACTCTTCGATCTCTATAGGCTTTACATGGTTACCATCAGCAGCTACAACAGTCATTATCAGTTCGGGGATACGTACATCAAAAAATGTCATCGCAGCGGCATTGATAAAACGAAGTCGTATCTTTTCACCTTTTTGAAAGAGTGCTTTAAATTGTGTTGTAGCATTTTTTCCATTCATCAAATAGGTATAGGTCGCACCCGATACATCAGATATATCTCTGTCACTCATACGCATCTCATTCCACATCTTTCTATCCGAAAAAGCGGTTGAGAGTCCTTTTTCTTTTGCTTCGCTCAAAAATGTACCGACGGTTCTTTGAGAATAATTGTAATAACTGCTCATTTTTTTGAGTTTTTCATAGATTTGTGTAGGTTTTTCATCACTCCAGTCTGAGAGTAGCACAATATATTCTTTGTCATACTCAAACGGATCTTTTTTCTTTGCTCTGATGATAATCGCACCATAGAGCCCTGTCTGCTCCTGAAATTCAGAATGACTGTGATACCAGTATGTTCCATGCTGTTGCACTTTAAAACGATAGGTAAAGGTCTCTCCCGGAGCGATACCGTCAAAACTCAATCCGGGAACACCATCCATCGTACTTGGGAGTATGATGCCGTGCCAGTGAATGGAAGTGAATGTTTTGAGATGATTGGTGACCTGTATCGTTACCGTTTCACCTTCATTCCACACCAATGTGGGTGCAGGTACTTGTCCGTTGACTGCAGTAGCTATAGCCATTTTCCCAGTGAAGCGTATGGGTGCATAGTCGATATGCAAATGAAACACGTTTCCTTCCAGTACAGGTGATGAACTCAATCGTATCGGGGTGGGTTTTGGTGTCGCAAAGGTCGCAAATGGAGTAATGATAATCCCTTTGACAAAGGTTCGTCTCAACATTTATATATTTCCTTTTATGGCTTTTATACTTTAGCATACTTTTTATTGATTTTTATCAATCATATTTTCAATGCTTAAAGATACAATCCTATTATTTGAAAAGGAAAAACAATGTTATTTAAACCAACTGATGTACAACAAGTCTCAAATGCCATGATGAATATGCTTCACACCGAAGAGATTGAAATCGTCAATAATTTTCATGATGCCGTGCTGGCTAAGGATATTAATAAGATTAGTGAATTTTTTGAAGTACTGCTTTACGACATAGAAGACCACTTTACTACAGAAGAAGAAATGATGGAAGAGAGCCAGTTTTACGCGGCGCAGATACACAAATCTGAACATGACACCCTACGCAAAAAAGTAAAAGATCTTCATGAAAAATGGCAAAACACTAAAGATACAGAAGCCGTCAAGACTTTTTTGGAAGGTGAATTTAAAAGTTGGATGGTACTGCATGTTGCCAGATGGGATGCAGAAACTGCGATGCACCTGGGTGACTCGATTTAGGTATACTATGCGTCTTGCCTCACAATCATCCAAAGCTCCAACTTTAAAACTAATAAGCAATAAAAAGTTGTAGCAACTCTTCATCATCTAATAAGTCGGTAGTGTACATTTTGTATCAAATACCATGTTTAAAGAGAAAGGCTTCAAGCTCTTCTGCACTCATTGCGCCGATATGACGCTCGACTTCTTTACCTTGGGCATCATAGAAAATCTGTGTGGGTATCATCTGGACCTTGAATGCTTTGGCAGCTTCACGTTCTTTACCAATATCAACAAAAAAGATCTTGCTCTCAGGCTTTTTCAGTATACGGTCATACAACAGTTTACCCATCTCCTGACACGCATAACAACGTGTAGATCCTACCTCTATCATAACAGGTTTACCTTTGGCGATCTCTTTAACTACAAGGGCGTAAGGGGTTGAGTTTAATTCATTGGAAAAAAGAAACGAAATGCTGAGTCCGGTTAAAAGTAAAAATTTGAACATGGTTATCCTTTATAGTTGTTGATAGGCTAAGATGAAAAAATAGACACCGATCCCTAAAAGAACGATCGCAAATCCATTTGTCATCCATCCTGTGAGCCTGGCTAACCTTCTGTTTGACGCAACGCTTTGTGCAAAACCGACCGATACTCCTGCTGCGAGCAGAAGCAGCGAATGTCCAATTGCGAAAGTAAGCACAAGTGCATAGGCGTACCAGTCGGGGGCATTCGTAGCAGCGGTAATGATGGCCACCAGCGGCGCAGAAGCACAAGGGGTGGAAACCAGACCGAACATCATACCGATCACAAATGCGCCAAAGAAACGCAAACGAACCAATTTAGCGACCCAGCGACCCTTATCAATCATCTCGGGTAAGACTCCCAGCGAATAGAGTCCGATCAGAACAGAGAGTACACCCGCCGCAATATAGGCTTCCAGAGGTGCGATGGAAAACAAGAATCCCATCTTGGCGACCATATAAGCAAGGATCGAAAAGCTTACCGCTACCCCAAACGCAAACAAAAATGAAAAGAGATAGGTAAAGCGTACCCGTTCTCGGGCCGAGAGGTGGGAACTCATCCCCAATGCACTTCCCACAAGTAACGGAACCGAAATGATAGAGCATGGTGCCAATGAGGTCAATGCCCCAATCCCGAATGCTCCCAAAAACATGAGAACACCATGTGACTCAAGAAGACCTGTTAATAGTGCTTCCATTTACTACGCATTCATCAAACTGACGATTTCATCCACACTCAGCAGCTTGCCGGTACTGACTACTTTACCATCTATGACCAGAGCGGGAGTGCTCATCACACCATACGCCATGATCTTCATGATATCTTCAATCTTTTCGATCTGCGCAAATTTGCCACTCTTTGCCACTGCCTGCTTTGCTGCCTCTTCAAGAGCTTTGCATTTTGCACAACCCGTTCCTAAAATTTCAATTTTCATATTAACTCCTATAAAATTGCATTAAATAGATACCCAATGATGACGATGCCACTCCCGACAATACCAAAAAAGATACTGATGAGTTTAAGTGATATCACCCTTTTGAGTATCAACGCTTCAGGCAAACTAAGCGCTGTCACTGCCATCATAAATGACAGTGCTGTACCCAAGAGCATCCCTTTACTTGTCAATACTTCGACCAAAGGCATCACACCTGCGGCATTAGAGTACATGGGGATTCCCATAAGAACAGCAATGATAACAGCAAATGGATTGCCCTCCCCTGTATAGCGTGCGACAAAATCCGTAGGAATATACCCATGTATCCATGCCCCTACCCCTACACCAAGCAACACATACAGATAGATCTTTTTGAAAATATCCACTGTATAGACCCATGCCTCCTTTGCCCGCTCTTTGACTGTCAGTATTACAAGATCAGCTTCGAGTTCAGAATCAATTGGCTTCACATCCAACAGTATCTCTTTCTCTGCACCTGTTTTACCGATAAGGTATCCTCCGATGACAGCCACCGTAATCCCGAAAGCGATATAGATAGCAGTCACTTTCCAGCCAAAAAGCCCAAAGAGCATGGCAATGGCGATCTCATTATTCATAGGGGCAGAAATAAGGTAGCTGAACGTCACACCTACAGGGATCCTGGCTTGTAGAAAGCCTAGAAAAAGAGGGATCGCAGAGCAGGAGCAAAACGGTGTAATAACCCCAAACAGTGAGGCACCCACATGTCCATAGAATGCTGACTTACCCTGAAGATGCGCTCTAACATACTCTGTATTGACCCATGTTCTCAAAAAAGAGACGGCGAAGATGATGGTGAGCAGCAAAAACCATATTTTGATTGTATCGTAGATAAAAAAGTGTATCGCACTTCCAAGTGCAGACTCACTGTTCATCTCCCATATTTCATACACCAGTTTATCGACTATGTTCTCCCACCACTCAAACACTCTGTTTCTCCTTTAAGACTATTGCAATGTTTGTTTTTCATTCATTACTTTTTATTCTTGTTCACTTCGTCGATAAACTCTACTGCGTTAGCGCCTTTAAGATAATTCACTACATTCAGTAATCCATCATTGACATATTTAGCTTTATAGCCTTTCATGGTCAGGTAGAGTCTGGCGATATTGGCTCTGTCATTATGAGGACATGCTGTAATAATAAGTTTATCTTTTGGCAATTCATTTAACCTGTTTGGCAGTTCATTAAGCGGAATGTTTTTAGCAAAAGGGATGCTCCACGATTGCACTTCCTCTTTGAACCTAATATCAATGAGGACGGCGCTTCCTTCTTCAATCATATTGAGCATTTCTACAGAACTGATTTTCATATTCGCTACCTCTGTGAGGTCAAAGTTTTCAATATACTGATCAAGTTGTTTCTGCTCGGATGCATTACCCATAACAAAACCTGAAAGCAACAGGAGTAGCACAATAAGCTTTTTCATTGACAAAGCTCCTCTTTGATGACAGGAAGCAGTTCTTTTTCGATGAGTTCAAGTGTTTTTTCATACTCTTCTACCGCTTTACCGCTTGGATCTTCAAACCCCATATGGATTGTTTTGACAGCTTTTGGGAACATTGGACAGGTTTCATGGGCATGATCACAGACCGTGATGACGAGATCAAATGCCGTGTCAAGTACCGTTTCTATGACTTTTGAATGATATTCTTCTCTCCAATACCCTTTTGACTCCAAAAGTGCCTGGGCATGCGGATTGACTTTGCCGCTTGCTTTGACACCTGAACTTTGTGCTAAAACACACTCACCAAGCTTGGCATTGACAAGCGCCTCTGCCATGATGGAACGGCAGCTGTTTCCCGTACATAAGATCAATACATTTTTTTTCATAGTTTACATTCTCCTGTTTGTGATGTTTTATTTAAAGCAGGAAGTTCCATATCCAAACAACGGATCTCTTCCAAAGCTTCACTGCGAAATCGATCCAGTGGGCTTCGTATAGAATAATACGCCCATGTACCGCGGCGTTCTACCCGCAAAAAACCTCCCTCTTTCAGTATCTTGAGGTGGCGTGAGAGACGCGACTGAATCATCCCGAAACTCATCTGCAGATCACACACACATAATGCACCATGGGTATCTAAAAATCGTAATATTTTGATACGCGTGTCATCATTGAGTGCGGCGACAGTTTGTAAAAATACTTCCATGTTTAACTACACTTTGAAGTTGTCCACTTGGCATCGGTAGCAAAAGAAGGCTGGCAACATCCAGACCCTCCTGTGAAACTGTCACCGCCAAAAAACTCAGCCTGCTCCATCGTGTGGTAATTTTCCCAGATAATACCCTCAGGATCTTGAACCCAGTACTTGTTTGATTTTGCATAACAACAGACCGCCTCTTTTTGTTTCTCTCCCGAAACTCCTGCTGCCTGTAGTCTCTCTTCAAGCTCTTGCACTGCTTCGTCACTGTCAACCTGTAGCCCCATGTGATTGAGTCCTTTTTTGTCTCTACCTGAAGATATCGCCAGATTCACTGCAGGTTCAACTACCAGCCATTGCGCATAATCAACTTTAAGTTTCGTAGGTTCCATACCAAAAAGTGCTGTGTAAAACTTGATGCTTTGCTCTAAATCTTCTACCGATATATGCATGTGTAAACGCTTCATGATGTTCTCCATTGTGTTTGTGTTTGGGAAAGTGTAGCAGATTATTATCATTAAATCAAGATATATTGATATATTTATCTTTTTTTCGCTATAGTTTGAAAATAATTCAAAGGGAGTATGTATATGTTTTTAGCTATTTTAGTTTTTCTTGTCACTTTAGTCTTTGTCATCTGGCAGCCCAAAGGGCTTCAGATCGGTACGACTGCAGTCATCGGTGCAATTGCCGCTTTAGTACTGGGTGTGGTGAGTTACGGCGATGTGTTGACTGTAGTGGACATCGTTTGGGATGCCACACTGGCGTTCATCGGCATCATCATCCTCTCCATGGTACTTGATGAGATAGGTTTTTTTGAGTGGGCTGCGATTAAGATGGCGAAACTCAGCGGAGGAAGTGGTAACAAAATGTTTGTATACATCTTGCTTTTGGGTGCCTTGGTTGCAGCATTTTTTGCCAATGACGGTGCAGCACTCATACTCACCCCCATCTTACTAGCCAAGATGAAGTACCTCAAGATGAACCCTTTTGCTATCTTTGCTTTTTTGATGGCAGGCGGGTTCATCGGTGACAGTGCTTCCAACCCGCTGGTCATCTCCAACCTCACCAACATCGTAACGGTGGGGTATTTTGATATCGGTTTTGTGGAGTACGCGCAGCATATGTTCCTGCCTAATCTGCTATCAATCTTTGCTTCTATTGCGGTACTATGGCTCTATTTTAGAAAAGACATACCTTTAACAGTAGATGTCACTACCCTGCCTGAAGCCTCTAGCGTGATTAAAAACCACTCGATGTTTAAGCTCTCGTGGTTCTTTTTGGCTTTTTTGATGTTGGGGTATTTTGTAGGTGATTTTTACAACCTTCCTGTTTCTGTTTTTGCGTTGGGTGGGGCACTGGTTTTTTTGGCGATTGCCAATCACTTTAAAGCAACCAAACCGCTCATGACCATCAAAGCGGCACCTTGGCAGGTGGTGTGGTTTTCAGTGGGACTTTATGTGGTGGTTTATGGTTTGAAAAATGCAGGACTGACTGAAGTAATTGCGCAGTGGATTACAGCACTCAATACCTACGGCAGTACGGTTGCCATCATCGGGACAGGGTTTTTATCTGCAGTAATCAGTTCACTGATGAACAATATGCCAACCATCATGATCATGGATATCGCCATCGACCATGTCGGTTATGTTGGCAATGAAGCACTGGTCTATGCCAACATTTTAGGCTCAAACCTTGGTCCAAAAATGACACCCATTGGCTCACTTGCCACCCTACTTTGGCTGCATGTCTTGGCACAAAAAGGAGTCAAGATAGGATGGGGAGAGTATATGAAAGTAGGACTCATCATCACGCCACCTGTGTTGTTTGTGGCGCTTTTGGGATTGTTGTAAAACAGGAAGTTTTTTTTCTTTTGTCGTTAGACCATATTTTAATTCTTGTATAATGATTACAAGAAAAAGGAACGAACATGAACGAAAAACTCTATTTATATGCTATCTATCTGACGAAATCTTTAAGCAATGCCGAGATTGAACAGGCACTCAATATCAAACTCACCAAGGGCATCGAGTCGATGCTCTATGCCCAAATCGGTAAAAGCATGATCAGTTATGCCGATTTTAATGTCTTGACACTGATCAATTGGGACAAAGAAGATATCCCCAATGTGCTTCATCGTCTCGGTATCAAAGAGTCTTCCAATATCGCTTCAACACAAAACATCTATCAGGATTATCCCATAGAGATCAATCCGCATCTGAGTGTTTTATTTGAAATCGACAATCAAAAGATTACCCTAAAAGAGCACAGCACGGTCTCTTTGCTCATCATTTCCCATGTCATCTCACAAAGTGTTGCACTGGAAGTGTATGAAAATCAGCTTTCAGATTATTATGAAAGAAGCAGAGAACTGCTGGAGACTTCCGATACATTCTCCCTTTTTAAACGCACCCAATTTGCCAAATTTGCAAAGCAGTTGGTTCTTTTGCGTCATGACATGATGATCGATCTGTACCTTTTGGACAAACCCAACATCGTCTGGGACAACGAAGATGCCGAGGCACTCTACAACACACTTGCATGGTCACTGGAGCTTAAAGAACGATTTGAAGTGGTGGAGTATAAACTTAACAGCATCAAAGATGACATTGTCATGATTATGGATCTGAAAAACCACAGCCACAGTGCGTTTTTAGAGTGGATTATTATCGTGCTAATTGTTATTGAGGTGGTATTTGGATTTATGGAGTATTTTGGATTCAAATAGCAGGAAAAATCCTGCTATTTGCACAGGTGCTTAATGCTTTTGTATCTCTGCTACGATAACACCCCGCAATGAACCTTCTTTAAAATGCGTGGCTTTATCTTGTGGGTAGCTACTTTTTAACCCGTCTTGTATCGCCTTGCTGATATGTTCACCGTGACACTTCAAGCACGCTGCTTCAGTGATGATCGGTTTGTAGATACGTGTTAGATTTCCTTCTTCTACAACTTTGATTTCCGTAGGCTTGAAGGTTTTGGTATCTATGGCAGTCTTATACTCATTCATTATTTTGGTGTCTATCGCATCAGGTGCGTTAACCTTGTCATTTCTTACTTGGAGTGCGGTACGTCTAACTTTCGCATATGCCGGAAGCTTGGCATTGACCTCCTGAGTGATGCGATCAGCACTTCCTGTACAAAATGCCAATGCTTCTAATCCTGTCGGATCATTTTTAATGTGTGCCTGAAGTTCAGTTTTGAGTGCACCACCTAACATCTTGATGTATTTGACACCTTCTTGTTTGGTAGTGTTCATCTCCTCTGCAAATGTCGTAGCAGTGAGCAAAAATGATGCAAGCAATAGGTTCGAAATTTTCATTGTAATTCCTTATGATTTTTATTTGTTTGTATTATTACTAAAAAGGCTTAAAGCAGACTAAGAACCTATCTTGGTTGCAGTCAAGAAGAGATAATACTTACCCGTTACAGTCACACGAAATTTGTGTTGCTGAAGGTACTTTTTGCAAAACATTACATCTTCTAGGAGTAAAGACATTTCATTCATGGCATAGTTCGGGGCTTTGGCACCGCAAATCATCTCACCATCTATCCACCGGCTGTTTGGAAATCCCAAGATAATAGCCGCATCTTTTTTTAGATAATTTTGTACCAAAGACATAAAAAACGGTTTGAAGTTGATACTTGGGCTTTGAAGTGTACCAATACTGATAAGCAGATCAAACCTTCCTAAACCGAGTGTTTCAAGTGCATTGATATCATGGGAATACAGTGATACATTGACTTGGGGAAAGCGATCTTGAGCATAGGCAATGGCAGATGCAGAGTGGTCGATGCCTGTCAGACTCATTTGCTGAAAAACCTCAATATCTACACTGTTTTGAATCACTTCAAACTCATCGCCCGTGTTGATACCAAGGTTTAAGACCGTTCTTCTTTGCTTGAGTTTTACATTTTGCAGTGCTTGGGTGTAGTAGTAGAGAAATGCAGGCTCTTCCATCTTATGTATTTGCGAAAAAGCCGAATCTAGTCCGTACTTCTCTTCTTTTGGGCTTTGGGTATCAAGGTGAAAGGAGTGTTGCGTGTGCAGTTTTTTGAAACGAAGTTTGATGAGCGGATAAGTACTTTTCTCAGGCGTCATCATTTTGCAGAACAAGAGCTCTGCCAAGTCTATCCAAGCCTTGTAACCTCTATAGATATATCTTACGTTGTCCAGCTCAATATGTTTTCCCGTATATGCATCTGCAAGTTCGGGGTCAAGTACCTCAAAAGTGATATACCCCCCTGCATTGCACTGCTTAACCTGCTCAGCGAGAATGGGAAGTATCTCCTGCATGGATTGGCTAGTAAATATCAACAAGCGTTTCCATTATTTATATTTATTAGCATTAAAAACAAAAGTGTTTATTTGGCGTTGCATTTTGCGCTGTTTGTTTGGCACTTTTGACACGCTTTCATTCTTTCTGCCTGATGTGCACTGAACTCTTCTTTGCTGAGTGAACCGTCCTTATTGGTATCTATCTCTTCAAAGCTCACCATATTTCTGTTTCTCATCATGTTTTTTCTAGATTGGCATACTTTTATCTGTTCTGCCTGATGTGTAGCAAATTCTTTTTCATCGAGTATGCCGTCTTTGTTGCTATCCATGTCAGCAAAAGCAGGTGCTTTGTAGGCATTTTTCAGCATTTTACCCTCTTGGGTTTTTTGAGCCATCCGTTTAGCACGTCCTTCTTCTAGTTCACTAGCAGTGATTTTACCGTCTTTATTGATGTCAAATTGTGCAAATGTAGGCTGGTTTTTCATACAATTAGGTTGCATGCCTTTACCCTGCCCCATACCTTGACCAACAGCTTGTGACACATCCGCAGACCACGCCAATGAAGTGAAGAGTGCCATAAATATCATTTTTTTCATTTTGATTCCTCATTTTAAAATTCCATTCCAAGATACAGAATAGTGTATTACTATACCCTAATCTTTGTGTAATAAACGTGAAAATCATTGAAGATACATCCTCTTGGTACCCTATTTTTAGTTCCCCATTCTGTAAAATGCTTTGTCAAATTTGTGTTACAATATGTAAATATAAACGCAAAAAAGGAGAAAAAATGGAATTAAAATATGTGGGTGCCAAACCGAAGGTTTCAGGCAAAGGGGTTTCCTTTGATCAGACAAAACCGGACAAGTATACCTTTTTAACTGCCGCGGTTGAACTTTTAGAGGCATTTGATGCCCAAGCACCAAAAGATAACATTATCTCTCTTCATGATGTCAGAACCAAAGAATACAACAGCCGTGATCTGCTTGAGATGCTTAAAAAACATTGTACTGACCTGCAAAGTGTCTTTGATTCACGCGAAGAAAAGACAAAAACACTTATCGATACCTACCTTGATTCTATCAATCAGAACACCCAGATTAGTGCAGATGAACGCAGAGCATGGATTGGCAATATCAACATTATGCGGGATTATTATATGCAATATATCACCAATGAAAGCGCATATGAGTGTGCACTTCGTGCCCTTGCAGATAAGATCCATACACAGCATATCGATGCCATACATTTTCCTATGGGAAGAAACCATGGTCTTGTGCTGAGCCACTTGGTAGATGTACTGCGCGATTACAAACCGCCTTATGATGCTACTTTAAGTGCCCAAACACAAGATGGTGAAACGCATGGGATACTCTCAATGAACCGTCCTAGACGTATCGAACTCTAAAAAAGGATAAAAGATGTCAAAAGAAAATAAAAAGAATAAAAAAGAGCTTCATAAACTTCAAGCTGAACAAAGAGAAGAAACAGAAGAAATGCTAAATGAAAACAAAATAAAAAGAAAAGAATACGAAAAAGAGCTCTATAAACTCCAAGTAGAACTCTGCAAACTGCAAGATTGGGTAGTAGAAAAGAAGCTCAAAGTGATTGTAATCTTTGAGGGCCGTGACGGAGCAGGAAAAGGAGGCACCATCAGAGCACTAACAGAAAAAGTCAGTCCGCGTGTTTTTCGTGTGGTTGCGCTTCCTGCACCAACAGAGAGAGAAAAAACACAAATTCAACTTCAACGCTACATGAACCACTTTCCTGCTGGCGGAGAAGTGGTCATCTTCGATAGAAGCTGGTACAATAGAGCCGGTGTTGAACATGTCATGGGGTTCTGCACCGAAGAACAACATCAAAGATTTTTAAAACTTGCACCCAAATTCGAAACCTACATGATTCAGGGAGGAGTGATATTGATCAAATATTGGCTTGAGGTCAGCAGTGAAGAACAGGAACGACGTTTTGAATCCCGCATAACAGATAAAACCAAACAATGGAAACTAAGCCCTATGGATCTTCCGGCACGCAGTAAATGGTACAAATACTCCAAAGCACGTGATGAAATGCTTGAAGCAACGGATACAGATGACTCTCCTTGGCATATTGTTCGTTCAGATAATAAAAAAAGAGCAAGGCTCAATTGTATCTCTCATTTCTTACAGCAGATTCCCTACGAAAAACTGCCTAAAGAAAAGATTGAGCTGCCAAAGGTTTCTAAAAAACATGAGTATGATGATATCGCTTCCATCGCCAACCGTCGCTTTATTCCAGACTTATACTGATGTTTGTACCGTCTTGGCTCAAAACCTATCAGCCTGACTGGCTTAAAAGTGATGTCATCGCGGGAGTGACCCTTGCAGCATTTCTAATCCCTGCAGGACTTGCGGATGCATCCATGGCAAACCTTCCTCCACAAACAGGACTGTATGCCTGTTTTGCAGCAGGATTGTTTTTTTGGTTCTTTTCAAGCTCCTCAAGTACCGTTGTTACAGTCACCTCTGCCATCTCTTTGTTGATCGGTGCATCATTGGGCACTGTTGCAGACGGGGATGTCTCCAAATTTACAGCACTGGCATCCGCAACAGCTCTTTTGGTATCAGTCATCGCCTTTTTTGCATGGTATATACGTGCAGGGGTTGTTATCAATTTTATCTCTGAAAGCGTCATGGTGGGATTTAAGATCGGTATCGGGCTTTTCCTCATCAGCACGCAACTGCCGAAGCTTTTGGGATTTCACGGCAGTCACGGCAACTTTATAGAAAATATTTCTCACATATTTCATCATATCAAAGACACGCATCCCACATCGATGGCACTTGGTATCACTGCACTGTTGCTTCTCGTTCTTGGGAACAAATTTCTAAAAAGCCGTCCTGTCTCCTTGATAGTACTTGTAGTAGGAATTTTAGCTTCAATGTTTTTTGGTTTAGAAGTGATGGGTGTCAAAGTATTGGGAACACTGCCCTCAGGGCTTCCTATGCCCTCTTTTCCGCATGCCGGATGGGAACAGTTCAATGAGCTGCTTCCCTTGGCATTTGCAGTCTTTTTGCTTGCTTCAGTTGAAACTTCAGCCATTGGAAGGATGTTTCCCGCTAAAAACGGATCACACTTTGACCCTAACAAAGAGTTTATAGCCATCGGTATGAGTAATGCAGCAGCCGGGCTCATGCATGGTTTTCCTGTAAGCGGCGGAACCTCACAATCACTTGTTGGTGTTGATGCCAAATCACGAACAATGCTTTCTGGGCTCATTGCTTCTGTTGTCATTGCACTGGTTATCCTCTTTTTCACCCCATGGCTCACTCCTCTTCCTCAACCTGTTTTGGCAGCTATCATTCTTATGGCAGTTACAAGCCTGATCAAACCTTCTGCGATCATGCATCTTTATCGCGTAGAGCGTGAAGAGTTTATTGTAGCACTTTTTGTGATTATCGGTGTGCTTGCTTCTGGATTGTTGCGCGGTATTTTTATCGGAGTGATGATCTCACTGGTACTACTGCTTAAACGTGCTTCCAAACCCAACATATCGCAATTAGGTCGTATAGCCAACACAGATAAATTTTTGGATATCACACAACACGAGGATGCACAGACCATACCCGATACACTGATTTTTCGAATCAATTCAAGTTTGCTCTACTTCAACATCGATTATGTGCGTGATACGATATCAGATGTTATCAAAAAACAGCAGCCCCAACCCTCAAAAGTGTTGATTCAGCTTTCATCTACACCCTATGTTGACCATCAAAGTGCATTGGCTTTAGCTGAATTGGCTGACACACTGAAAGAAAAAGGCATCAAGTTTTATGCGCTTGAAGCCCACAACAGTGTTCGAGAAAAACTTCACACTTTAGGACTTAACCATCGCCTAGGCCGTGATGACCCGAATCTGACCGTTGCACATGCAGTTTTGGCATCATAAATAACAATGTTGCGTATAAAACATTTATATATGATTCATTATTTGCTACAATTAAACTTAAACTTAAACTTAAACTTAAACAAAAGGTAACAACCCAATGGCAATTTCTCCAACATTCTTATCTTCAAGTATGCTATCTATTTCTCTTCTCTTTTTTTCAGGGTGTACAGATGAAACCAAAACGGCACCAAAATCCCCACCGCCAATAAGTGTTGAAACCGTGACGGTACAAAAACAGAAATTGCCTATCTGGGTACAATATACCGGAACCACAAAAGCCGTTAGTGACCAAGAGATACGCGCCCGTGTATCAGGACGTCTTGAAAAAAGATTTTTTGAAGACGGTGCCTCTGTAAAAAAAGGTGACAAACTGTTTCTCATCGAACAGTCTGAATACAAAAGCAACTTAGACGCTGCAAAAGCCAAAAAACAAAGAGATGAAGCAGCTCTTGCCTTGGCAAAGGCGGAGGTGAACCGCTATGTGCCTCTTGTAAAAGAGGGGCTTGCCGCACGTGCCACACTCGAACAATATGAGGCAAAGCGTGACTCTATGATAGCCTCACTAGCAGAAGATGAAGCCGCCATTAGAAATGCACAACTCGAATTAAGCTACACGCTCATCACCGCACCGGTATCAGGTCAGGTAGGTACCAGACTTGTAGATGTGGGCAACCTTGTTGGTTATGGTGAATCTACCCTGCTGACAACCATTGTACAGACAGATAAGATTTATACCTATTTCAGTCCTTCTGAAGAAGATGTCCAAAAAATATACAAATACCGTTCAGGTACAAAACTCCCAGCTTTTATTGAAGTGCGTGGTTCAGGCGAAGAGATTTTCGATCGTAAACGCCTTGATGGATTTGTGGATTTCACGAACAACATTGTTGATCCCTTAACATCGACTGTTTCCATGCGTGCAACCATAGACAACAAAGATAAAACGGTCTATCCTGGGACATTTGTCTATATCAATATTTTTGTCACAGACCAATTTGATTTTATCATGGTACCGCCTCAAAGCCTTCAAGAAGACCAGTTGGGAAAATTTGTCTATACGGTTGATGAGAACAATACAGCTCAAAGAACTTCTGTTACCACAACACTTTCATCACGCTACTATACTGCTATCAGCAGCGGTTTAAAAGACGGGGATAAAGTACTGATCTCAGGTCTGGTTAAAACCAGAAACGGCAGTCTGCTTGATCCTAAAGATATGACAGAGACAAAAGGTATTGCTGCGATCATGAAGCAACATAACCTAATACCTGACGAGGTGAAAGAATAGATGTTTTCTTTTACTTTTATTAAACGTCCTATTTTCGCAATCGTTATTTCTCTTCTGATCACGATGGGCGGACTGGTTTCACTGTTTGTACTGCCAATTCAGGAATTTCCAGATGTTGTACCGCCTACCGTTGCCGTTACAGCAACCTACACCGGCGCCAATGCCTATGCGGTCGAAGAGGCTGTCACCAGACCTCTGGAAGATAAGCTCAATGGTGTAAAGGGCTCTATATACATCGAGTCATCCAGTACTTCATCCGGACAATCTAACATTACCGTTTATTTTGAACCGGGTTACAATCTTGACATTGCTGCAGTGGATGTTCAAAACAAAGTGTCACTGGCTGAACCCTCCTTACCTGCAGAAGTTAAACAACAGGGTGTCGTTGTAGATAAAAAAAGCCCCAGTATGGTCTGCGGCATTACTGTTACCGGTGATGAGCGTTATGATGCAGCATTTTTGAGCAACTTTATCAATATCAATATCCTTGATGAGATCAGACGAATCCCCGGAGTTGGTAAAGCAGACAACATGGGTGAAAAAAAATACGCCATGCGTATCTGGCTCAACCCTGACAAGATCAAAACGCTTGAACTTACTCCGGACGATATTATTAACGCGATTAAATCACAAAACAAACAGGCTTCTGTAGGAAAAATAGGCGGTAACCCTACCAACAGAGATCAGCAGTTTGAATATGTTTTGAATGCAGAAGGACGTCTCAGTCAAGTCAAAGAATTTGAAGAGATTGTCATCAAATACAAAGAAGACGGTTCTCTGGTCTATCTGCGCGATGTTGCCAAAGTAGAATTGGGTGCGGAAAATTATGACCTGAACGCCAACCTCAATCAAAAACCAACAGGACTTATAGCCGTATATCAATTACCCGGTGGTGGCAGTAATGCTCTGGATATCAGAGAAAAAGTCGGTCAAGCGATGGAAAGACTGAAAAAACGTTTTCCAGACGGTGTTACCTATGATATTCCTTACGATACTACCAAATATGTTGAAGTTTCCATAGAAAACGTTATTCATGCCTTGTATGAAGCGATTTTTCTGGTTATTATCGTCATTTTTTTATTCCTGCAATCATGGCGTCCAAACCTTATTGCAACCGTTGCTATTCCTGTCTCGCTTGTCGGTGCCTTTGTCGCCATGTATATCATCCCGGGATTCTCTATCAACTTCTTGACACTTTTTGGTTTGATCCTTGCTATTGGTATCGTTGTCGATGATGCGATTTTGGTCGTTGAAAACGTGGAGGTCATCATGCATAAAGAGCATGATCTGCCCATACCTCAGGTAGTCAAAAAAGCGATGATACAACTCACTGCTCCTATCATCTCGACCACACTGGTAATGATAGCTGTGTTTGTCCCCGTCTCGATGATGCCTGGTATCACCGGTTCTCTGTATCAGCAATTTGCCTTGACGATTTCTTTTTCTGTTGTTGTCTCCGCGCTCAATGCTTTGACACTCTCCCCTGCTCTTGCGGCTATTTTGATCAAACGAAGGGGGAAAGACCAAAAAGTGTTTGTAGGCTTTACGCTTTTTGAAAAAGGGTTTAACTGGATCACCGACAAATATACAAACCTGATAACGTATTTAATAAACATTAGATATGTTGTTTTAGCGAGCTTTTTTGGTTTTATCGGTCTTATCTATTATCTATTTGTCACATCACCGACGGGATTTGTACCCACTGAAGACAAAGGGACTTTTATGGTCTCCATGAGCCTAAAGCCGGGAAGCTCACTTGAACGAACCGTTGATGTTCGAAAACAAGCAGAAAAAATTGTGGCCGACATACCTGGTGTAGCCGATGTCATTGCAATCGATGGATACAATATCGTAACTGCAACCAATGATGGAAGTAGCGGTATGATGTTCGTTACTCTAAAACCGTGGAGCGAAAGAAGTGCTAAAGGTATGGATGTTGAGAGTATTATCAAGCAGGTTTTTGCTCGCACATCTGTTATCAGTGATGCCAATATTGTTGCTTTCAACATGCCTGGAATCACGGGACTTGGAGCAGTAGGAGGATTCGACTTCAGGATCCAGGATTATCTGGCTGGGGATATGGATACGTTCATGTATTATGCTAAAACCATGATAGAGGAAGCAAACAAAGATCCACGTATCGGACGTGCATTTACCGTCTACAATCCCTCTTATCCAATGTACATTGTCGATATAGACCGCAAAAAGGCTAATGCTCTTGGTGTTGATATTGCAACACTTTTTGGCACCATGCAAACCTATTTCGGCTCTTACTACATCAATGACTTTACAAAGTTCGGAAAAGTCTTTCGGGTCTATGTTCAAGCAGACAAATCGTTCAGAAGTGACAAAGGTGATATCAATAAGCTCTTTGTCAAAAGCAAAATGGATAAGATGGTTCCTCTCTCGGCCATCGTGACACTTAAGCAGGAATCTGGACCGCAAAACATCTCTCATTATAACCTTTACCGTTCTATCCAGATTAACGGTACCTCGGGTGATGGGTACAGTTCTGGTGAAGCGATGGAAGCCATGGAAGAGATTGCAAAGCGTGTACTGCCAACTAGCTATGGGTTTGAGTGGTCAGGAATGTCTTTGCAGGAAAAGCTCGCAGGAAACGGTCAGGTTATGGTATTTTCCTTTGTAGCGTTGGCTGTATTCCTTGTACTTGCTGCTCTTTATGAGTCTTGGATTTTACCGTTGATGATCCTTCTGTCTGTTCCTATTGCCATGATAGGCGCTATGGGAGCGCTCAAAATGGCCGGGATACCATTGAACACTTATGCACAAGTTGGTCTGGTACTTCTGATTGCCCTTGCCTCAAAAAATGCTATTTTGATCGTGGAGTTTGCTAGAGAGAAAAGAGAAGAAGGCAAAAGCATCATTGAGTCAGGTATTCTGGCAGGAAAACTGCGCTTTAGAGCTATCGTCATGACCTCTCTGGCATTTATCTTTGGTACCATACCACTTGCCGTTGCTTCGGGTGCTGGTGCTGTCACACAACAATCCATTGGTATTGGACTAATAGGTGGAATGACAGCTGCAACCATAGTGAGTACACTGATTGTCCCGGTACTCTATGTACTGCTTGAGACCATGCGTGAAAAATTTGTCAGTGTAGAAGAAGAAATTGCAAAACGGGAGATGGTGTAGATGAAACGACTAATACATAGAGTAACAATAGGGCTAGTAACTGCATCAGTGATACTTTGTGCCAAAGAACAGACACTGACGATTGACAAAGCAATCGAATTTGCACTGGAACACAGTCCTGATATCGATATCAGCCGTTTTGACTTTGAAGGGGCCCAGCAGCGCAGTAAATTTCAGAAGGGGTATTATCTTCCACGCCTCGATCTTAATGCCGCCGCAGGACAAAGTGGTCTTGAATATAAAAACCAGGATACGCTAAATGGTAACGCGCTACTGGGAAATATCAGTGCTTCCCAGCTCCTTTATGATTTTGGAAAAACCAGCGGTAGAATCTCAGCCGCAGAAGAAGAAGCCAAAGCATATGAAGCACAAATGAATCAATTTATCTCCTCTAAAATCTTGCAGATTAAAATACGGTTTTATGACGTATTGAAAATAAAAAGTATCATTAGTGTCAATAAAAAAAATATTGAACTCCAAGAGGGACAGCTCAAACGTGCCAAACGGTATTACGAAAGCGGGATCAAGACAATCATTGATGTAACAGATGCAGAAGTAGGATTAACACAGGCAAAACTCGAATTAAACAATTCAGAGTATGAACTAAAATCACGGTTGGCATTGCTTGAGCAGGCGATGGGATATACGCCTTATAACGGTCAGTATATACTCAGTGAAAATAAACTTGATTTACCCTATGTAAGTAAACGTCTGCCTCGAGTAAACACCTCTATACCACAGTTGGAGGGATTTGCCTATGAGCATCGTTATGAACTCCAAAGCAGTAAATACTTAGCACAGAGTGCAAAACATATCGTAGAGAGTGAAAAAGGCGGATATCTTCCAACACTTGCCTTAGCCGGAGATTATCAGGCTCAAGATGTAGAGAGTGATTTTGCGACCTTGACACCAGAGAAACAATGGCAAGCCGGTGTCACATTAAACTGGAATCTGTATGCTGGAAACCAAACAGATGCTTCGGTACAGGAAGCTAAAATCTCTTCCTTGCAAGCAGCATCACGCATAGAGGATATACGTATTCAAATCAAACAACAGGTTGTTGACTCAAGCTTATTTGTTTTGCGTACAAAAGATGGTGTCATACTTTCTGAGAGTATTGCAAAAGCGAGTGAACAAAAGTTTATTCAAGCGCAAAAACGGTATGAAAATGATCTCTCCGATTATATAGAACTTCAGGAAGCAAGACAGGGATACGTGAATGCATTAGGTGATTTGGTGACTGCTTATTACAACTACTATATTGCAATAGCACGACTTGATTTCGCAATCGGTAGATAGTACGGGACTGTAGAATTTTGCTAAACGATATTTGCCATTCATTAAAATGCACCTATTGGTGTTTCTATAGACTTTCACCAACGGAGGAGACCATCATGAGCTCCTCTACAGAAGGTGACCAATCCAAGCTGTGGGCACAATGCTTCCCTGCCAAGTCTCACACTACTTGTCCATACAGGTCTTTAGCATAAAGCACTACACACTCATCGTCATCGGTTCAGGCGCAGCAGGTATGATGTCTGCCATTACTGCTGCTCGCAAAGGCCAATCCGTCCTCCTGCTTGAAAAACTCTCTAAAATAGGCGCAAAACTCAAAGCCACAGGCGGCGGACGCTGCAACCTTACCAACACCCTTTCCAATGAAGATTTTATGGCACGCTTTGGCAGAGACGGCCGTTTTATGTCCCCTGCACTGGAAGCCTTGGATCATAAAGCACTGATGGCATTTTTTAAAGAGATAGGCGTAGAGAGCCACGCACCTGACGGGTATCGTGTCTTTCCCGTCACACACAGTGCGGCAACCATCATCGATGCGATGGAGCTTGAAATGCAAAAACTAGGTGTCACCGTTTTGTGCTCTCAAAAAGTAGAAATGCTTGAACATGATGGCAGCAGGATAACAGGTGTAAGTACGGAAAGTCAGACATTTAGTACTCAAAATGTTGTTATTGCTACAGGCGGGATGGGCTACCCTGTACTGGGTGCTGAGGGTGACGGGTATCCTATGGCAGCATCAGTAGGACATACCATCACAGAACTCTTTCCTGCAATGATGCCACTAAAAGTCAAAGAGACCTGGGTGGAGAGTTGCAGGGCGGATACCATTGCCAAAGTCGTTATGCATGTTAATATGAAAAAATATAAAAAACTCTCGGCCAAAGGAGATCTTATCTTCACCAAAGGTGGCATACGGGGACCTGTAGTACTTGATTTTTCACGTGAAATCACTCCGCTTTTAAGTAAACACCCTGAAGTTCCGGTGCTTGCCAATCTTACCAAAGGTATGAACGAGGAGCAGATACGCGAACATTTTAAAAACGAGACAGCCAAAGACCCTCACAGAAATACAGTAGAATTACTCCAAACAGTGCTCCCAAAATCTGTCAGTTTAGCGTTATGCCAACTTGCAGATGCAGCTCCTGATCTAGCCTTGGGCAAACAACTGGGTGTTTCTCGAGATAAACTTATCAAGCTTTTAGCCTGGACGCCCCTGACCATCAACGGACATGATGGGTTCAAGATGGCAATGATCACACGTGGCGGCATCAGCCTCAAAGAGATAGACCCCTCCACGATGCAAAGCAAAAAACTAAAAGGTCTTTATTTTTGCGGTGAAGTCATGAATATAGACGGACCCTGCGGTGGCTACAATCTGCAATGGAGTTTTGCAAGCGGATATTTGGCGGGTATGCTAAAGCAGTAAATCAAAAGTATATTTATTACTATGCATCCTCTTCCACTACTTTGGCACACATAAAACCGGGGTAATCTTCCACTTTCATCTGTACAAGATCGTCACCGTGTGCAATTACTTTTCTAATGTTTACAATAGGAATCAACACTAACTGCTGACCATCTATCACAAATTTGAGCATACCGTCTTCAATAATATCTTTGTAGCGCTTTAGTCCCATAGACTTATTAAAATGAGTTGAAGGCTCGATGATGCTATAGTGTTCTTTATATCCATCTAGATATACAATAGTAAGCTTTATCATAAACAATCCTTTTATATTAGATTCATTTATGGTACAACTTTTTAGCTTTAAATACCTCAATACTTCATTTATGCATATAATTTTGTTATAATAATTTTCGTCAACAACCCATCCCATAAGGAATCTGAATGGACACGATTGAACAAAAAGATGAAAAAGTAAAGCTTGCTATTGAGATTGCCATTAAATTGAGTTTACTGGGGTTGGTGATTTATTTCTCCTATTTAATTGCCAAGCCTTTTATACCCATAATAGTTTGGGGTATTATCATTGCTGTAGCACTCTCTCCTCTTATCAATAGTCTTGAAAAACAGTTTGGTAATCGCAAAAAAGTGATTATCGGATTTATTATCGCTGTGATTGCAGTGCTTATAATTCCGACCTACATGCTTTCTGGAAACATGATTGACTCTACGACAACACTTGTTCATACTATTAAAGATGGGAACATAACCATACCGCCTCCAACGGAAAAAGTAAAAGAATGGCCACTCATTGGTGAGAAAACATATGCACTTTGGGAATCAGCTTCAAATAATCTAAGTGCAACCCTTGCACCTTTTAAAGATGAAATTAAGAAAATGACAATATCTGCATTCTCTGCACTTGGGTCTGGACTTGGCACCATTTTTATGCTTATCGGTTCATTTATCATTGCAGCAGTATTTTTGATCGAGAGCAAGGGTGCAGTGAAATTTTACCATACTGTATTGCGTCGCATCATAGGTGATAAGGGTGATGAATGGGCAGAACTCTCTGCACTTACTATACGTTCTGTAGTGACAGGAGTTATCGGGGTAGCGGTCATACAAGCAGTGTTCGCACTTATTGGTCTGGGTTTAATGGGTGTTCCTTTTGCTATTATTCTGGCTGTGCTTATCATGTTCCTGACGATTATTCAGCTTCCTGCACTACTGATCATCGGACCAGTCATTGCTTATGTGTTTTCTCAAGGAAGCGGTACGGCTGAAATCGTGTTTGCTGTCTATATGCTTATCGTAGGTGCCAGTGACGGTATTTTAAAACCCCTTCTTATGGGTAGAGGTGTGGATATTCCAATGCTAATTATTCTTATTGGTGCCATTGGCGGTATGATACTTATGGGCATGTTAGGTCTCTTTATTGGCGCGGTTATCTTTGCTTTGGCCTATAAACTTTTTGGACTCTGGATCGCTGAGGTAAAAGAGAACACAACAGATGAAACCATCAAAAACACGTAAAATCAGATTACAGGCAATCCTTTGAAAACTATCACCAAAGAAAATAATTATTCATATCTCTTTTTCTCGCTTATACTCTTTCTTTTTACTGCCTCTTTGATGACGGTACTAAAAGGAAACACGGGTGAAAATATTTTTTCTGTTCTAATTGTGTTTGTGTTTATAGTCAGTATTAAAAGTTTAAACACTCAAACAACATGGACGCGGTCAATCTATGGTTTGATCCTGGTTTTTGTATTTTTAAGCATCATAGAAAATTTTCTTTCCTATCAACTTCGTGTTTATTTCACTTTATTGATTTTATTGATTTTTTTTATAGGATCTTTTGTGACCAATATCAAACAGGTGCTGTTTACGGGAGACATAGACGGCAACAAAATTATCGGATCTTTGACCTTATATATTATATTGGGACTCATATGGACCATTATCTATCTTTTGCTTTTGACTATAGATGTACAATCCTTTACTGGAATTGAAGCAGTCGTAAATTGGAAAATGATGTTTTCTCATATCGCCTATTATAGTTTTATTACCTTGACAACAGTAGGATACGGAGATATTCACCCCAGTAGTCCTTTGGCCGAATTTTTTGCTTCAATGGAAGCGATTGCGGGTGTTTTCTATGTGGCAACTATCGTGTCAAGTCTGATCTCTTTACGTTTAGCTGCCATGCAGAACAAAAAGCAAGAAAAATAGTTGGAAAGTCCCACTAAAGAGCGTAAAGGATTTTACCTGCATATTCTTGACTCTTTACATTTATGCACTCTTTCTGAGAAATTCAAGTTTGCCACCAAAGCCTCTTTAAGCATGGCACTAGCCTATCTCATTCCTTTCTCTCAAGGATGGGAGCAAGCCTCGACTGCTGCTACAACGGTGATGCTTATAGCGACGATCGGGCATATAGGCGACTCCATCTCCAAAGGTGTGGCGCGTATTATAGGTACCCTCATGGGTGCTATTATCGGTATGCTTTTGGTTGGTCTCTTTCCTCAAGACAGAACCATCTATCTCATTTTAGTCTCTCTTATCGTAACTGTATTACTTTATCTTGCTCGAGCCTATAAAGGTGATATGACTATCTTTGTACTCAGCTCGGTGACCCTGATGATGATGTTTCAAAATGGTGATGTTGAAAACAGTTTTATTTATGGTGTCGATAAAACCTATATGACTGTTTTGGGGATTAGTATCTATACACTTGTGGGTGTCTTTCTCTGGCCTGTACATCTTCAGGACAATACGCTTGAAGACATCGCATCGCTTAGCGATCTGCAAGCTCAAATCTACACCCAAAAAAATGATGCAGAAGAAGAACGCAAAACATTGCATGTAAAAATGATTGCACAAGAACAACTGCTTCATACTGCTGTCATGGCTTCTGAAGAAAACACAACGGGGGTACACATCAATCAAGCCCAATGGAATGACATCATGCAAAGCTATGAAAAAATAGACGAACTTCTTCTCTTGCTCACCTTGCATAATACCCCTGCTACTTTTGGGATGCTTCCAGACTTTGTACACAATTACCAACGTATCGATACGGAGATAGGCCAGATGTTTAAAGCTATTTCTCTGGCATGGAAAAAGCAAAAAACCATCCCTCTACCTCAAGTTTGTCTGCCATTGCATAGGGAAATCACAACACACACACTGAATCATCTTGAGTACGCCGTTGTACGCGCAACTCTCTCCCACGCAGTCAAACTGCATACCGAGCTGCGAGTGCTGGCACAAAAAATCAATAGTCTCATTTCTGCAGTACCCTCGCTCTTTAGCCCTCTCAATACGCAAAAATCAAGTGCATTTGTCTGGGGAGATAGTGAACATCTTAAAGCAGCATTGCTCACTTTTATTATTTTCTGGTCTGCCACACTGTTTTGGATTTACACCAATCCTCCCGGAGGTTTTCTCATTGTCATATTGGCGACAGCTTTAAGCGTTCTAACAACCTTTACACCCCTTAAACCGTCTATACTGATGATCATCTTTACCTTTGCCTTTGTTTTTGCTGCCGTGATGTACATTGCCGTACTTCCTCATCTGCGATATGGATGGGAGCTGGGGATTTTTATATTTTTCTATGCGTTTATCGGTTTTTATTTTTTAGATTCCAAAATCACCGTGTTCTTTTTGCTGGGGATGCTGACTTTGGGACTTGCCAACGAGATGAGCTACAACGTTGATGTGTTCCTTTTGACCCTTCTGGTTTTTTATGCTTTTTTGTTTGTACTCTTGTTGTATTACTACATCCCCTTTTCAACCAAACCCGAACATCTTTTTTTAACTCTGAAACAACGTTTTTTCAAGATCTCTGCGATTTTGCTTCAGTCTGATACACAGAGTACTTCAAAAGTCCATACTTTCATCCAAAAAATACGATTTGCCTATAGTACAATACATCTTACTCAAACCGTAAAAAAGATGCAGCTATGGGTAGACAAGATTGATGAGCGTTATTTTGATGGATTTGACAAAACGCAAGCAGTGGCTTTTAGCAAAGCCTGTGAGTCATTTGCCTACCTGCTCCAAATGCTTTATAGAAAAGACCGTCTGATGACCACTAACCCGCTTTTCAAAGTCTTTAACCACACCGACCATGGTATAAAACTGGTACAGCTTTTAGGCGAATATGCAAGCGGTAAAGAGAGCAATGAGATTGAGGCTTTCTGGAAGAACAAAGCTGAGCTCATTGCCAAAACACAGGAGAAACTCACCCGATTTTTTGACGGCATCAGCCCGGATACCTGCAGCGAGCAAGATCTGATAGACGTTTATGAAAACATCTCCTTGCGCAGAAATGTATGGCTTGCGTTCTTGGCAGCCCAAGAGATCATGGAAACAGTGGATTTTAGCCTGTTGAAACAAAATAGATTTTAGGACATCAATGTGAACAGTTACCCTCAAAGTAGAAGTAAAACAATAGCAAAGTATACACTGGGAGCCTTAGCCGTGGGGATACTGAGCGGATGTATGAAGCTTGGGCCTGATCTTGCCGGTATCCAAAATCCCCCCCTACCCAAAGCATGGAAACATTCCAGCCTATACGATGACCGCACGGTTGCACAATGGTGGAAAACGTTTCATGACCCTGCCCTAAGTCTGTTGATTGAAAGAACCTATGCACAAAACCTAGATATCAAAAGCGCGGGCTTGCGCATCCTTCAAGCACGGGCAATTTTGGGCATTAGTGAAGGGTTAATGTTTCCGCAGGCACAAACACTCTCAGGTTCTGCTGCTTCTTCCAAAACAAGCAGCACAGACTTAGCAAGCGCAGGTATTAATTTTGATTTGGGTTGGGAGTTGGACATTTGGGGTAAATACGCCAGAGGGATAGAGTCTTCAGAGGCTGACTTGTATGCCAGTATCGCTTCACACCATGACATTATGGTCTCTGTCATCGCCGAAGTGGCACGAAATTATATCGAGTATCGTACTGCTGAAGAACGTATTGCCTATGCAAAACGTAACGTTGTTATCCAAGAACGGGTAACCCAAATGACAGAGGTGCAGTTCAACACCGGTAACGTCTCTGAGCTTGACATGCAACAGGCACGCTCACAACTTTACAATACCCGTGCTGCCATCCCTGCTATTGAACTCTCAAAATCTCAAGCACTTAATGCGATGGCATTTATACTTGCAAGCGATGCAAACGCACTAAAAAAAATCCTTGATAAAAATAGCAAAAAATACAGTGACAGTGCTTCAAAATACATCAGTCAAAAAAATCAAGAGGTCATACAGCTGAGCGAAAATGGCACAGGAATGCTTAATATTAATATCATTCCCCAAGCTCATCTTAACCCTCACAACAAAATTGATGCTGCCCTGATGATGAGAAGACCGGATATCAAAGTGGCAGAATATGCTGTACGTTCAGCCAATGCGCAAATCGGTGCAAGCATGGCAGAACTCTATCCGAGTTTTTCTCTCTTTGGTAACATTGGATACAACACCAATAATGCCCGTGGCTCATGGCTAAATGGCTCAGATGCAGTGGGTGTAACGGTAGGACCCTCTTTTTCGTGGAATATCTTTCACTATGACCGTATCAAAAACCAGATACGCTTGCAAGATGCCCTATTTGAAGAGAGTTTAGTCAACTATAACAAGTCTGTATTGGGAGCCATTGCTGAAGTCTCCAATGCACTTGAGGGACACATCTGGACACAAAGCCAGCAGGCTGAGATCAAAAAAGCAGTCGATGCCACCGTGCGTGCATTTAACATCTCAGCTGTCCAATACAATGATGGTCTTGTAGGCTATGAACGCCTTCTTGACACAGTTGAAAAACTCACTACTACTCAAGATCGTTATGCTATCATTAAAGGAAATCTCTCGCTTCAAACCGTCGCGCTCTATAAAGCATTGGGTGGCGGATGGCAGATCAGCCAAGGGAAGTCTTATCTGAGTGCCCAAACAGCGGCACACATGAGAGAAACAGTAGACTGGGGCAGATATCTTGATGCCAATATGACCCAACTCCCCAAAGGAATATAGATGAATCCTTATCCGCATGAACTCTCTATAGGTGATGTGTATTTCTCGCCCTTGTTGCTCGTGGCTCTGTTGGCTTTTATCGCTGCACTGCTGAGCGTTACGCTGCTAAACAAGCTCAAACTGACACGCTATTTCTATGCACCAGCGTATGTATTTATCGCTATTATGGCACTCTATGCCGTGCTGATAGATGCATTGTGGATTCAATTTTAAATACATATCATTCTAAAGGGATACTATGAAAAAAACACTCACACTCTTACTCACACTGACCCTCATTGCAACCGCAGGTTTTTTTGTATATAACAAATACAAAGCCTATATAGACAATCCATGGACACGTGACGGACAAGTCAGAACACAGGTGATACAAGTGACCCCGCGTGTAAACGGTATGGTTATCAAGATAGCAGTAGTAGACGACCAAAAGGTTAAAATCGGTGACCTGCTCTTTGAGATAGACCCTTCACAGTATCAGGTCAATCTCAAACAGGCCGAAGCCAGACTCCAAAGAACACTTGAAGCTGCCAAAGGCACCAAAATAGAATTTGAACGCGTCAGAAACATCTATGCCAAAGATAAAGGTGCCGTCTCCCAAAAAGATTTGGTCAGAAATGAAACCAATTACTACAAATCATTGGCAGATATCGATTCTTCCACTGAAGCTGTCAATACAGCCAAACTTAACCTCTCTTACACAAAAGTCTATGCTGAAGTTGATGGCTATGTATCCAACATCAACTTTCAGATAGGCTCACAAGCCACAGCAGCGCAACCCATCTTGGCACTGGTGGATGAAAATGCGTATTGGGTATTTGGATTTTTTCGTGAAGATGCCATCCCTGAAGTGGAAGTAGGAGACAAGGCAATGGTTACACTTTTAGCCTACCCCGATACACCTCTTAGCGCAAAAGTCGAATCCATTGCGTGGGGGATTGCCCACTCTGACGGGAATCCGGGAAACAACCTTCTACCATCAGTTAAGCCTGTTTTCCAGTGGATACGCCTAGCGCAACGCATTCCTGTACGCCTCAAACTTGACCCCCTTCCCAAAAACATAAAACTGCGTTTTGGTCTGACTGCTTCGGTGATGATACTCAAGAATAAAGAAAAAGAAGCCAGATAAAACGATGATGATTACCGCCCATCCATATGTGTTTGGATGATTGCCAACAGCTCATCCATCGCATCACCTGCATTTTTTGCTATGTAATGTTCAAAATACTCATCAATATAGGTATATTTGTCGTAGATACTGACAGTCTCTTGGCGTTTGGGGTCTATAAGCACGGAGTGTTTAAACTCTTTGGCGATGGAAACGATGTCGATCACCGCTCCGCTTGTTCCGATGGCAACAAAAAGGCTAGAAGAACGGATAGCTTCATAGATATGACTGTATGCCGGTGCTGCTTCTCCAAACATCACTACATTGTGGCGAATGCGCTTGGCTCCACAGTGAGGACAGCTTATCCCAGGTTCCTGCGCGGCATAACCCACATCAAAGGTCTCAAGACAGGCTTCACAGCGTAGGTCAGTCAGAGTGCCGTGTAAGTGCACGACCTCTTGGGCTCCTGCTTGCTCCATCATGTTATCGATATTTTGTGTCAGATGGATCATCCTGCCGCGATATTCTCGTTCGAGCCGTGCTAGCACTTGATGCGCGTGATTGGGTTCTTTAGATGCAATATCGGCTCTTCGAGCATTGTAAAAATCCGTAACACTCTTGCGATCTGCGATCCAGCCTTGGGTAGAACAGACTTTCATCACATCATGGTTTTCCCAAAGACCATCATGGTCTCTAAAAGTACGAATGCCGCTCTCGGCTGAGAGTCCCGCACCGCTGAGTATCATTATCTTTTTCATGCTTTGACCTATTGTGTTACAAACCTTTCATCATTTGTGAAATGGCATACTGCAAACGTTCTTTTTTTTGTTTTGCAGGCAGATCTTTGACATCACCCTCAGCCGTGGCAAGATAGATAACCTCCATAGTATTGGCATCAATCAGCGTAAGCAACATCGCACCTGCAGGAGCCAGTTCTATAGATGTTTGACCTTTTTTATCGACCTTTTCTTTGATGGCATTCATATCTGCAGCTGCAAGATAGGCAAGATAGAAATCAGGATTTTTAGCTACTGATGTTTTTCCTTTTTTTTGTAATTCAGTATAGATAAGTTGTTGCAGCTCTTTGTCTATATCCAAATCATCCGAGAGTTCAGAGTTATCGACAAAACCGCTTTCATCTATGACCTGATAGGTTTTATAACCGCTTAAATCTGCCTTTTCAGACTTTAAGGCAAGGACTTCAATGTCGCTTGTTTGTGTACAGCCGGTCATGAATCCTGTCAGCATGAGACCGACAATTGTATTTTTAAGTATAGTTGACAAAATGTATCCTTTTGGGTTTGGGTGATGGTAGTCTTTGATTGAAGTACTACACTGGCGCTAAGTATAACAAAAAACTACACCCAATTTTCATCATACTGTGATATACTCAAAAAAAATCATTCTAAAAGGAGCTTTTGATGTATCGTAACCTACTCATCGCATCACTTTTGATCTCCTCTGTGTCAGCAGGAACCAAAAATCTGGAGTATAAAGAAACACCTATCCAGATACAAGGTGCCAATGGTAAAACAGAGCAGATTATCGTCAAACGTGAGATCCCGGAAGTATGTAAAAAATTGCCTATTTCCAATGAAATGTTTTGGACAGGTTCTTATGCCAATCCGCAGGTTCCCAAAGCGTGTGTTTCTTCTTATGTACACAGTGTAGGTAAGCTTTTACCTATGCGACTGCATGAGTTCATCGATACGTTTGGAGAACTTGAAACACTCAGGTTTATGAAAGAGATGCAAAGAGATGACTCAAAACTTCTTATAGATGGGCGTAAAGAAGAGTGGTACACGTACCGAACCATCCCCGGTGCGATCAATATGCCGTTTCATCATTTTAAAGAGCGTGAGCATTTTGAGTTTGAATTTGAAGAAGATCTTAAAACTTTAGGCGTGAAGATAAACAAAGATGAGAATTTAGATTTTCGTAATGCAAAAACGATCACCATTTTTTGCAACGGTCCATGGTGCACACAATCTGGAGCGATGATAAAAGCCCTACTTGACATCGGGTATCCACCCTACAAGATCAACTGGTACAGAGGCGGGATGCAGGAGTGGCTGGCAGCGGGGATGACTTCGACAAAAAAGTAACTCTTTTTACTCTTCCAATGCTTCCCTGCCAAGTCTATCGACCATTTTGATGCTATCAAGGGCATTGACGAGTATCTGTTTGGTGGAGGTCAGCGGTTTCATGCGAAGATTGGTCTGTTTTTTATCCAGACTTTCATCCATCAGCACTGTCATCACCTCTTTTTCCAGTTCTTTCATGATTTCAGTCAGTTTTGCTTCTATAAATTCAACATTCATATTGTTTTATATCCCTAATTTGATTTGGGTCTAAAGACTTTGATGACGGCTTCATTGGCGTGCATATAGTGTCCGCCAATGAGGTCGATACAGTAAGGAACAGCAGGAAATACCGCATCCAGACACTCACGGATGGACTTTGGCTTCCCGGGCAGATTGATGATGA
Source organism: Sulfurovum sp. (assembly GCA_011391015.1). Classification (GTDB taxonomy): domain Bacteria; phylum Campylobacterota; class Campylobacteria; order Campylobacterales; family Sulfurovaceae; genus Sulfurovum. The sequence continues at coordinate 1,330 of JAABRH010000013.1, read as the reverse complement.
GTGCACCATCACAGATACCAGCGGTTTGACGTGAGAGGATGGCAGTAGGCACGTACTGAAGACTCACCGCCCTCATCTGCTCGCCAAATCCGGGTAACAGTTTCTGGCAGACATTTTCTGTTGCTTCAGTGGTGACATCCCGCATCGCTGGACCCGTACCGCCAGTTGTGACGATGAGGTCACACTTCACATCGCGCGCGAGCTCTATCAGTGTGGTTTCGATGAGATTTTGCTCATCGGGGATACATCTGTATTCATACTCACATTCGTTGAGAAGATACTCTTTCATCGTATCCATGATCGCCACACCGGAGATATCTTCATAAATCCCCTGTGAAGCTCTGTCGCTTGTGGTAACGACACCGATTTTTATTTTATCCATTGTTTTATCCTATTTTATGCAGTATTTTATCTAACATACTTGTACTCAACACTCTCTTAAAGAATCCCAAAAGGTAGGTTGCTTTGGTGATGTAATACCGCGGTTTTGGTTTGTCTGCTGCAATAATCCTATAGACTATCATCGCGACTGCCTCCGCTTCTTCTTTAAAAGGCACTTTTTTGTGTGCACCCTTTATACTCTTTTTATAGGCATCCTTGAACACCGAGTGTTCAATATCTATATTTTCCTGAAGTTTTCGCACAGCGGTTTTACGAAAATCACTCTCAATAGGACCCGTATTGAGTAACACAGGATATATCTGCGTGCCTTTAAGTTCCAGTCTCAGCGTGTCGGTGAGTCCCTCAACGGCATATTTGCTTGCATTATAAGCACCACGTCCAAACAACGAGATAAGCCCCAATACCGAAGAATGCTGGATGATTTTACCATAGCCCTGCTTTCGCATCACAGGGATGAGCGCTCTGGTGCACGCGTGCAGACCAAAGACATTGGTTTCAAACTGTTCGCGTAACACTTCTGTAGACACATCTTCTACTGCCCCTGGCTGCCCGTAGCCTGCATTGTTAAACCAGACATCTATCTTGCCCTCTTTTTCCAATACTGCGATAATCACAGCTTCGATCTCTTCGGCTTTGGTCACATCCAGCCTCATCGCATGCTCAAACCCAAGGCTTTTGAGCATTTCTACATCTTCTTCTCTTCTTGCAGTAGGATACACGGTGATAAACTTATCTTTAAGATACACTGCCGTAGCCAAACCAATGCCGCTACTGCATCCGGTAATGATGATGTTTGTCATGTCAGCCTCTTTTCTCTATCATTTCTCTTAGAGTTTCCGGAAGGAATACCCTTAGCTTAGCAGTAATCTTGGCTTCGTTTTTTTGCCATAAAATACCGAGGTAAATCACCCCAAATCCAAAAAGTGTC
>JAABRH010000012.1 GCA_011391015.1 Sulfurovum sp. | reverse complement strand
TACCCTCCCGCCATGTTTTTGAAATACACTAAGTTTTTGAAGAAGCACCGTATGCCCCAAATGCAAATCAGCACCTGTAGGATCAAAGCCTGCTTTTACTGTATAAGTAGTGCCGTCATCATAATAGCGTGCAACCACTTTTTCCACACGCTCTTTGTCTATGATTTCCGCCGTACCTCTACTGATCTCTTCTAATGCTTGTTGCACCATGGTTACTTCCCTTATTATTTATTATATGCATCATCCAAACTGATAATTTCGATGAGTTTAAATTTTTGTGAAATTTTTTCAGCCAGCAGCTGTTTTTTTGATTCGCTGCTCTCTGCTTCTATCTGACAGAACTCCGCTTCTTCAGAATTTTTAATGCCAAATTCAATACTTAAAAGATTGAGATCAAGTTCGGAAAGTTTTGCCAGCAAATCGGCCAAAATGCCTTTTCTGTTTTGAAGACTTATCGTAAGACGGTATTTGGTAAGTTTCGTACCACTCCAAGTTACATAAATCATCTCCTCGCCTTCAAGCATTTTACTGTAGGCTTTCTTGCACAGTTTATGATGCACAACCGCCTTGCCCGCTTGGTAAAATGCAACGATCTGATCACCTACTTTGGGATGACAGCAATAATCAAATTCTGCACCATCAAGTGGCTTATTGCTAAAAAAACTAAAATGCTCAAGCTCTTTGAGTGTGGGTTTTTTATACCCTTTTTTGAGCAATTCCCAAAAACGCAACTCTTTGGTACCAAGATAATCCGCCACTTGGTGTATCACTTCTTTATAATAATCCAGTGTAGTCGGTAACTTATAAATCGTATCATGCAGTTCAATATGCTTGATAAGGTCAATCATCTCCGTACTTTTTTGAGAAAAAAGTGCACCCAAAATGTTATAGGCACTTAGGGTATCCGCCTCTTTTATTCTAGATCTGCACGCACTGCGTATCCCCTCTTGTGCTTTCGAAGTCTTCACCGTATCTGCCCATGAGCAGTACAGGTGAGGCTCTTTATCTTTAAGGATTTTTACTATATCTCCGTTTTTCAAAACGCTCAAGAGTGATGCTTTTTGCTTATTGATCAGCGCTTCTGTAGCTGTCGCCCCCACTTCGGAGTGAATCGCATAGGCAAAATCAAGTGCAACCGAACCCTTGGGCAGGGTATAATAATCACCCTTGGGTGAAAACACCGTAATATCTTCTGAAAAAAGATCTGATTTTGCAAGCTCATAAAACTCTTCTACGGACTCATTTTGATAATGCAGACTTTGCAGCCATCCCAAATTGACCGCATTGTCTCCGCCTTTATATTTCCAGTGCGCCGCCACACCATACTCTGCAAGCCTGTGCATCTCTACGGTACGTATTTGAGCTTCAACAATTCCCTCTTCATCAAACAAAGTAGTGTGAATCGTCTTGTATCCATTCTCTTTGGGAACAGCGATATAGTCTTTAAATCTGGAGATAAGGGGCGTAAAATGTAAATGTATCAACCCCAAAACCCTGTAACACTCTATAGGCTCATTGACAATGACACGAATCGCAAGCAGATCAAGCACCTCTTCTATACTCACACCCTTACGGTGCATTTTAAGATAGATGGAGTAGTGGTGTTTTACCCTGCCCAAGATTTCAAAACTATCCTCGCTAAAACCATCTTTTAGCATCATATCTTTAATCTTTTGGATAAAAGCATTAAGTTTAAACTGTAAATTTTGTGTATTGGAGCGAAGATAGGTATCTATCTGCTTGTAATCTTCGGGGTAGATGTAGCGAAAGCTTAAATCTTCCAGATGATTTTTAAGCTGGGAGATACCAAGCCTATGCGCAATGGGAGCGTAGACCACCATTGTCTCTTCCGAGATGCGTTTTTGTTTTTCATAGCTGAGCGCACCCAGTGTCAGCATATTGTGTAGTCTATCACACAGTTTTATCACCAGTACACGTACATCTTTGATGGACGCTATAAGCATTTTTCTAAATGATAGTGCGGAGTTTATCAGTCTCTCATCTGATCCTGAAGGAATAAGCTCTTCATCACGAATCTCGATAATCTTTGTAAGTCCTTCAACCATATGTGCGACATCATCCCCAAAAACGGGGATCAAGTCTTCAATGCTGTAACTTGTATCTTCTACCACATCATGCAACAGCGCAGCCTGTACCATCATTTCGTCATTGGAGATACGTGCAGTAATAGCTGCTACAAGTATAGGATGAACGACATAAGGCTCTCCACTTTTACGTGTTTGACCTTCGTGCGCTTTAAATGAAAGTTCTAATGCAGATTTTGTGGCAGGCAGTGGAGCGGGAATGACACTCAAAAGAAGCGCTGTTGCTTCCTCTATGGTACTTATCTTCTTAGCTTTATCCAGAAAAGCATTCAAGGTTTTTTAACCCTCAATACTTACAATAATTTTTCCTTCAGCAATCTCTCTGAGTGCAATTTCAGCATATTTCATACCCGAAGTGTCTATGTCTAAACACGGTTTAGCCCCATTGGCTATCGCTTCTGCTCTTTTTCCTACCGCATTGGCAAGAAGATATTTGTCAAAATCGACTTTTTCCAGTGCTTTGGCGGTTAATTGTTCTGTTCTCATATTTATCCTTTAGTTGATTTCACGTGATGCAATGTACATCATTTTACTATAGAGCATAGGCTTGTATCACCCTTGATGATCGCCATCAGGTTGCCTTTTTCAAACATATTGCAGACAATAATCGGCAGTCCATTTTCTTTTGCCTGTGCGATGGCTGTATCATCCATCACCTTGATATCATCACTGAGCGCCTGATCATAGCTGAGGGTATCAAGCTTGACTGCATCCTTAAATTTATTGGGGTCTTTGTCATAGACACCGTCTACTTTTGTCGCTTTTATGAGCAATTCAGCACCGATTTCTGATGCCCTGAGTGTCGCAGCTGTATCGGTGGTAAAATACGGATTCCCTGTACCACCGGCAAATACAACCACACGACCTTTTTCTAAGTGTCTTCTTGCACGGCGCACAATAAACGCTTCACCGATCTCCTGCATATCAATAGCCGTTTGCAACCTTGCTTCCAAGCCTATATGCTCCAAAGCTTCCTGTATCGCAACGCCGTTAATCACGGTTGCAAGCATCCCCATATAGTCACCTGAAGTACGGGTAATAATACCATCCGCGGCTGCAGAGACACCACGAATGATATTGCCACCACCGACTACAATACCGACTTCGATACCGTTATCTACAAGCTCTTTAATCTCACCTGCAATAAAATTGAGAATTTTGGTATCAATACCATACCCCTCATCACCGGCTAACGCTTCACCAGAAAATTTCACCAATACTCTTTTTGTCACAAGCAGCCCTTTTTCTATTTTCGCGATTATACCCAAATGTGGTTTAGGGAGTGGTTAAACCTGTTATTTTTGATACCCTCGGTACGGTCTTGAATAAGGTGCCACATAACTCTCAGAATCATAGTCATACCCAAATGGAACATACGTGTAAGGAAGCTGATAATAGTGCAAAACCTCACTGGTTTTTCTCCATCCTAGAGTCTTGAGCACTTCTGCAGCGTTGAGACCTACACCTGCATACACCACTCGTTCTTTCACCTCATAGGATTCATGATCCTGATACCCTCTTGTGTAATACCCCACCTGTAATTCAAAATACTTCATAGGCGTATCTTTCATACTATCAAAACCACTGAATTTAAGTGCCATGAGGTATTTCATCGAGTTATATTGGGTAAAAATATCCACCTCTGAAGTAAAGTCCGGTACATATTCCAAACGAAAATCAAGTGTTTCTTTTACGGCTGGATACTTCTCTCTAACATAATAAAATCCCGCACCAAGGGTATTCATCACCAAATCCTCATAAGAAAAGCCCTGCGATTCGCTAAAGGAGTCGCCTACTTCCATCATACCCTGAAAAACCCATGAAGTAAGCGGACCATAGATAAGCGACTCTTCTTCGCTCATCCCCCAATATTCGTACAAAGAAGAAAAACCTAATGACCAGAGATAGGTTGAGTAGGTATGCCCGAGTTTATCAGCGCCTCCATACTTGGTATCTGCACCAAACCACCCCTCATCCCCTGCAACCGGTGCGATGGTAAAATAATCCCAAAACACTGAACCCCAGATAGCAATCACCCCTGCGCCAACAATGTTGGTATATAACACCCTGTCCATTAATTCATCGTGACTCAAAGGCTGTACAGGTTTTCCCATCATGATTTGAAGATAGGTACGTTCATCTGTGCTATTCTGTTCTAGTGTTGGAACGTCTGTTGTCCGAGCAGGCTCTTTTGTGAACATCGGATCAACAGGAACAATGTTTCCTCCTGCAAAACCGAAGCTTGCCGCAGACATGACTGTCAATAGTATTTTTTTCATACTTTCCTCTTTGGATTAAATCTGTATAAGCTTCAACGGGTCGATATGTTTAGAATCTTTGGTTGCCTGAAAAATTAGTTTTTCATTGACTTTTCCTACCACATACCCTTTTTGAATCTTCGCGCCGACGTGTATCGTAGGAGCTATCTTGGAGAGTCCTGCATATACTGTGTGGATGCGGTCACTGTGTGATACAACAACCACTTTGCCCAACATACTGCTCTTACCTGCAAACACCACTTTTCCGTTTAAAATATTTTGTACTTTTGTATTGGATGCGCGCTGCATCGTAATCGATTCATTAAAAATCTTGATTTTATAAATCGGGTCGACATAGGTACCAAATTTCTTAATGACACGCGCACCTGGTAAAGGTGAAATCGTCTTTCCGCCTTGATAGGCGTAGGTTGCCGAGGCCTTATAGGAAGAGTTGACCTGTTTGACTTTTTCACTCTCCTTATAGACTTTTGTATTCTCTTTCTCTGCCTCTTTTACAGCGACGTGTGCTTTTTCTTTATCTTCTTTGGTTTTTGCTTTACGCAAAGCCTCCTCGGCTTTCTTCGCGTTGGTACGTGCCAAGGCTTTGGCTTCACGAATCTCTCTTTGTCTTATCTTCTCAAGGCGCATCGCTTCTTTTTCTGCTGCGGCTCTTTTTTTTGCCTCTTCCACTTCTTGCGCTTGCAAAATATTGAGTTGTGCCAAAGTGGAACGCAAAGAGTTCTGCTTGTCTACTATCTTTTCAAGCTTGGCATTGTAAGTCTCTTCATCTTTGGTGAGTTTCTTACGCAATTTCTCTTTTGCTGCCTTTTTTTGCGCATACTCTTCTCTCTTTTTATCAATAGTTTGAATCTCTACTTTTGTTTTATTACGTAAAACTGTTTTGTCTTCTTTTGCTTTTTTAAGTGTACCAATGTCTGCTTTAAGGGTTTCAAGCATTTTGGTATTGTGTTCTTTATAGGCGGTGTAAATCTCTTGCATCATTATAGACATTCTGGTTGGCTCATGCGACTGTTCCAGTGCATAGACAATAGAGAACTGCTCAGAGAGCAAGGAGATAAAAGCCTGACGTTTTTCTTCCAATGCGCCGCTCGTGTGAGCCAATTCTTCTTCAGATTTTTCGAGTTCACTTTTGAGAATATCATACTCTTTTTGCGTCGCTTCATGATCTGCTTCAAGTTCATCCATCTTTTTTTCAATATATTCAATATCTTTTTCAGCCTTCTTGATATCTCTTGCAACCCTTCCCAAATAGGTACTGGCTTGCTTTTTCTGCGTCTCCACGGCTGACAAGGTCTGTTCGGATTTTTTGATTTTTGCAGTGGTGGATGCGGCATACACCAAGCCCACACTCATAACACAAAGGAAAATGAAGGATTTCACTCCTGCACTCCCTTGCTGCTAAAAACGACAGAGTAAACGGCAAAAATAACGATAAGAAACGCAGATGCCAACAAAAGTCCGATATCACTAATCTTAAAGAGTACCTCTTGATTTTGCACCATGATATCGATGCCGCTCTGGGTTGCCCAATAAAACTTGATGTAGAGAAAAAGCGCAGAAACCAGTATCGTTGCTACAATGGCATCCATCAGTGCAACCTTAAAAAGCACGCCTGATCTGAGCATCAAAGGTGCACCAAATATCTCCATGACCTGCATACGTTCTTTGTGGGCATATTTCCATATTTCCATCTGTTTGATGATGAGGAACAAACTCACAACCGCCATAAACATGATAAAAATCTTCAGTGTAAATTTAATAAAAGAGAAAAGTTTATAGTTTGAGTTATGGCTGTTCCCGAAGGTCTCAACTTTTTTTACATTTTCATTTGAGAGCAAATCTTTTTTGATTTTTTCAAGCTCGGAAGTATGAAGATATGAATCCAAACCAAGGTTGTAAAAATAAGGCAATGCAGCCAAAATCTCTTCGCTCGTGCTTTGGCTCACACCTTTTGTTACCTCTGCTACGATATTTTCGCGCTTAATGAGTTTCGTACCGCTGATATGCTCGTTCAATGCCTGAAATGCAGAGAGTTCCATAGGCTCTTTGGTGACCACGAACATCGAATATCCGTCTTTAAGTCCTTTTTCATAGGTATCGGTTGTACGCTCAAATACCAGAAAAAACTCAATACCCAACAAAATTGCCATCAATGGCAAAATAAACATCAGATGATTTTTAATGAACTTCATACACACCCTTGCTTTCAATGATAAAATGTCTATACGGCAGCGAAAAAATAGTCGGAATTTTGTGTGTAACGACCAGCACCGTTGTCTCAAGCTGCTGACACGCATTTTCCATCAAGTCCCAAATCACATTGGAAGAGTAGTCATCAAGGTTTCCGGTAGGTTCATCTGCCAAAATCACAACAGGATTTTTTGCCAATGCCCTGGCAACTCCCACACGCTGTTGTTCACCGCCACTGAGTTCTAAAGGATATTTATCGGCGTGTTCTGAGAGCTTGACATGCTTGAGCAGTCTTCGTGCCTGTGTATCCTGAATCTCTGTAGAATACCCTGCAATCATTAAAGGAAGCACCACATTTTTGGCAACCGTCCATTCATTGATGAGTTTATAATCTTGAAAAATGATACCCATATGTGCCCGAAGCTCTTGCAGTTTACCTTTGCGTATGGTAGCAAGATCATGCCCGCCTACGACCAAACTTCCCTCAGTCGCTTGGAGTTGGCCATAAAGAGATTTAAGCAGTGTAGATTTGCCCGAACCGCTAGGCCCTGTGATAAAAACAAATTCACCTTTTTTGATAGTGAAACTCGCATCTTTGATGATTTCTTTATCGCCGCTGCCATAACTCAATGTAAGATGTGAAGCGTGAATCACATTGGACATACTCTACTCTCCTTTAGCTAACATGATTTGCGCCACCATTGCTTGATGTGCTTGAAAATTGACCGAAGTTTTAATAGGGGAAGAGACAAAATACCTGCAACCCACTTGATTGAGAACCATATATTTGTGCTCAGGTCTATCAAAACTCCCAAAAGCACATTTGATCAAGACACTTTGCTGCGATATCTGATAGATACGCTCAAAATGTACAAAACATCCCTCAAAAACCAAGGCTTTTAAAGGCAAACGCTCTTCCAATCCTTGGGTATATTCTACCCCATTAAAATTAAAATCTATCGTCTCTTCTTTAATAGCCGAGTCTTGCAAAGAAGTGGTATGCACCTCATAGATATCTTTTTCCTGTCTGAGCCATCGTGCCTCATATTTGCTGGTCACTTCAAGTGCTTCGTTTTTGTGCACACTTACTTCTGCCTTTGGCACAGCAAAAAATGTCTCAAGCGCGTACCAAAAGTAGCTGTCACTGTCTGTACGAAGCTCCAAACGTCCGCCTTTTTTGAGTACCCGCATGGACTCATCCAAAAAACTGGGACTGATGACTCTTCTGTGGGGTTTTTTATCCCAAGGCACGGGGAAATGCACAAAGATCTGTTCACACCTGTTTGACGGAAGCATTTCCAAAAAAAGCCGTGCATCATAATTGACCACCCAGATATTATCAAGCTGCTGCAGTTCTATCTGTTTGAGCACTTGTTGGGCTGAGGGTGTATGGATCTCTATGCCTATATAGAGTGTGTCAGGGTTCTTTTTTGCCTGAAACAACAAATGCCGACCGCTCCCAAATCCCACTTCTACGCACAACTTCTCTTTGGGGTACACCATCCCTTCAAAGGATTCAATTTTTTTAAAATATTCTGAAGAAAGCGGTGTTTTGGTATTGGTTGTTGCGATATTGGATGAAAGTATCTGCAAATCCAACTCTTGCGCCACAAGAGCGATTGCCTCTTTAAGAAGCGCTACTTTTAAGGGTCTTGTCACCTTGTCATACTTGAGCAGCATCGCATGGTTATCCGGCTTGAGTTGCAACAAAAACTCTTCACCACCGTGTTCGACGCCGATGAGCAACTCTTTACCGCTAGATGACCTTGCCACAAAAGTCATCGTCTGGCTCGATGCCACTTTTTGCTCTAACAATGTCGTATCAAAAGGGATAACTTTTAGGTGTGGCATTTTTCCTGCTTTTGTCAATGTAGCGTTTAGATGCGTTTCTTAGGCTGCTGTAATGGTGCTACTCTTGGATGAAAAGTGAACCCAAAGTCTTGGGATTTATCTTTTCATTCACCTCATCCAATGCAAAATATTTGGATAAAAATTGTTTCATATCCTCAAAAACAGGGGCAACAAATTCCATCTTTTTGCCCGTGATTGGGTGTGTCAGATACAGAAGATACGCATGCAAATAAACTCGTGGTATTTTATCTCTTTTGCTCTTAAACCCATATAAGTCATCCCCCAGAATATGCCGACCCAAGCTCTTAAGATGTACACGGATCTGATGGGTTCTTCCTGTAAAGAGTTTAGCAGCGATCAGCTCGGTGTCCCATGCTCCCAAAGCGAGTTTAACAAAAGCTGTTTTTGCTGTTCTGCCATCTTGAACCACATCCATCATGAGTCTGTTTTTAGGATTGCGTCCAATGGGTTTGTCTACCTGCGTATCTTCTCTCATAGGATGGTCAATCAATGCCAGATAATAACGCCCCATACTCTTGTCCTGAAGCTGGCTACTTAGTGCTTCATGCGTTTCATTGTCTTTAGCGATGACAAGCGCACCTGTGGTCTCTTTGTCTATACGGTGAACAATTCCATGACGCTCTTCCCCGCTGAGTGTAGAGAGTGAGATGCCTTTATGCACAAGCCAATCAACCAACGTAGGCTCTTTGACTGAAGGCGCAGGATGTACGACAAGTCCCGAAGGTTTGTTGATCACCAAAAGATGGTCATCTTCATACAAAATTTCAATATCAAAATCGATTTCGGGAGCAACCTTTTTCTCAGCCTCTTTGAATACATAAGAGACCGTATCACCCTCATGTACTTTAAAACTACTCTTGATGACTACTTGCGCATTGACAGATACCAGCCCTTCTTTTACAAGCTTTTCAACCTGATTGCGACTTGCATCAAGGTGCATCGAGAGTATTTTATCAAGGCGTCCTTCCACCCTAGCAACAAAGTGATTCATGGTGTTATTTCTTACAAGGTTCATCAGACAAAAACTGTTTACGCACCCATCCTATTTTGCCTTTTGCATCCACCTTGCACCATGTGGGGTATTTCCATGCCATATAGTTTCTTTTGACCTCATCCATCTGGTCCAGTTCTTTTTGGGTTATTTCTCTCAAACAGCCGTAATTTTGTACACACTCTTCTGTCCATACACGCGTATAAATCTTTTTTGATTTACGGTTAGGCACTTCATTTAACACAAGGACCTCGCATCGTTTGATGAGTTTTACTTTAAAGGCAGAAGGATGGATATTTTCATTCGAGACACCATCATTTCTTTCTAAAATATCTCTAGCAAAGAGCATCACGCCAAACAAAGTAAAAAGTACAAAAAACCTCATAACATCTGCTCCAAATCATCTCTTCTCCAACGTGAAGAGTCCAAAAACGTATCATCGTGGATATTGCTGAGTGATGATTGCAACATTTTGAACAGATTTTTATTTTCCATCTCCATGCCTTTGAGCCACTCTTTGGTCTTTGCTCTTGCGTAAGGGGCTTTGACATCTTTGAGCATCGCGGGGCACGCCTCATCTCCTATAGCCACAAGCGCATTATCTTCTACAAAACCTCTCGTTTGAGATTCTCTAACCATAATGAGTGGTCGTATGAGATGAAATCCTCTATCGGCTTTATAAATGGGAGCCAGTGTTCGCATCGTACCGTTATAAAGCATATTCATAAAAAAACTCTCCGCCATATCATCAAAATGATGTCCCAGTGCAACTTTGTTGAACCCGCCCTGCTCTGCATAACTATACAATGCACCTCTTCTCATACGCGAAAAATAACTGCAAAATGAACTGTTTGGGCGAATCGCATCCTGTGAGACATCAAAGATATTGGTCTCAAACACATGATGGATGATCTCATTCTCTATGCAATGTTCATGCAATGCATTGTATTGCTCATTGGGCATACCATAATTGATGGTGACTGCTTCAAAGGTAAACTTAAACGGTGCATGACGCTGCATATGTTTAAGCACATGCACCAACGCAAGAGAATCCTTGCCACCGCTAAGCCCGACCAATACCTTATCGCCCTCACCTATGAGTTTAAAATCTGCATTTGTTTTCCCTGCTATTCGTAGGAGTTTTTTACTGACCGTTATCGCCACGTATTACCTTTGTTTTCTATCATACCCTCTCAACCATCTCAAGGATAAAATCTGCACTCACTTTGGCACTGCTTGCCAAAAAAGTATCAAAATCAAAACCTGCATCCATGTCAGCCGTGTCTGAGATGGCACGTAAAATAAAAAAAGGTACATTCAATGCATGACAGACCACTGCGACACTGGCTCCTTCCATCTCCAAAGCATCGGCTTTGAAAGTCTCTTCTATCCACCCTTTTTTTTCATTGCAGGCAACAAACTGATCACCCGTAGCGATAATTCCCTCTTTTAGAGTCATCCCTTTGGCTTTTGCAGCCTCTTTGGCAATCTCTCTTAGCTTTACATCTGTCGGTATGCACACTTCACCTTCAGGCACATATCCATAAGGATGACCAAAGGCTGTGATGTCAAGGTCATGCTGACACAGTCCATCCGCGATGATCAGGTCTCCTATAGACAGCTCAGAGCTTATCCCGCCTGCAACCCCACTAAACAGAAGTGTCTCACATCCAAATTTTTCAATCAGCAATGTTGCGGTGAGCGTTGAAAATACTTTACCTATTTTGGAGTAAGCGATAACAACTTCTTTACCTTTGTAGGTAGCTTCATAAAAAGTATTGTTCGCATAAGTTATCTTATTTAGATTTTCTACTTTTGCGAGTATCGGCTCTATCTCCTCTACCATAGCTCCTAATATTGCGATTTTACCCATCATAGCTCTTTAAGTGCTTGGATGGTTGCCTCAAGGCTTGCCATATCAAACACATTAAATGTTGGTTTTGTTGCACTTGACTTATTGAGTCCGGCTAATACTTTGCCGTGTCCAAACTCTATGTAACAGTCCACCTCATCATCTATATTTTTAATAGACTGCTTATAAAGCACAGGCATCACAAGCTGTTTAGGAAGCAGCTCTAAAGCTTCGGCCTTGCTGCTGTACGGTTTAGCGGTTACATTTGAAATCACAGGAGCGATAAAATTATCTTTGATAACCTCTTTTAGTTTTACAGCCAGAGGTGCAGTAGCACTATCTAAAAGAGGACAATGGCTTGCAACCGACATATTCAGAAGCATCGCTCTTTTTGCTTTTGCCTCTTTGAGTACATCAACCAGTGCTTCCAAATCTTTTTTTATCCCTGCGATGACTATCTGACCGTCACTGTTGTAGTTTACCGCCCACACGCTCTTGCCGCTCTCTCTTTGACTTTGGCAAGTATCTTCAACAATCGCATCATCAAGCCCAAGACACACTAACATACCAACCTCTTGTTTAGAGCAGGCATCAGCCATCAGGCGACCTCTCAGATTGACCAACTCCACCGCATCTATCGCATCCAATGCATCACTCGCTACAAGCGCAGAAAACTCACCCAGAGAATGTCCTAAAGTGAGTACCGGCGTGATACCTGTTTTTTCAACAAACACTCTGCTTGCAATGCTACTAACAAGCAAAATGGCTGGCTGTGTGAACTCTGTTTTGCCTAGCTCTTCGTTTTCAGTAAACAAAAGTGTTTCAAAATCAATCCCCGTTCTCTCTTTTGCCTGTGCAAACATCTCTTTTGCAATTGTTGAATTTTCAAAAAAATCTTTTCCCATACCAGTGGCCTGAGAGCCCTGACCTGGAAATATAAATGCACACTTGATTGACATGGGTATCCTTTGGATGTAGTAAATTTTGTGAGGTATTTTACCATGTTTAGTTTACACTTCATTCAAACGCCCCCAAGTGGTAAGAATAAGCGTTTATTTTATATGCAGTTCTTTTTTGATCTCTTCAACCAGTTTTTTTAGTTCAAGATGAAATTTACCGGGGTAGATCACAAGCATATCGAGTTTGTTATAGACAAAAATCAGACTCACCGTTTCGGCAAACTTCAACATACTCTCTGCACCGATGATTTTAGCATGTTTCTCCAGATCAATACAAAACTGTTTGATCTTGTTTATCGCTTTTTCATTGACAATTTGTCTAAAATACAAATCCGACTTGTCAAAAATATCCAAAAAGACTTTGAGCTCATTTTTGTAGTCTAAGCCCATTTTTTGTGTGTATTTTATCCCTTCTTCTTTATTTAAAATAGCCAGCACAAGCTCTTTTTTGGGCTGCACACTCTTTTGAAACCCTGAAGTAAAACCAAGGGGGTTCGGTATTGTAATAGTTTGAACTATATTTTCTTTTTCGGTTTGGAGGTGTTTTTCTATATCTACTATATGTGAGGTCTCATTTGATTTGATAGCAGTTTGATCAATTTGCTCCTGATAGAGTGACAAAATTAACGTATAAATACTCTCCTGTGTGACAGGTTTAATGAGGTGTGTACTCACACAGGACATCGATGAGGGTTGTGCCAAATGAGAATCCAAAAGAATGACACATTTTAAAGGCACTTTTTTTTGCACTTCAATCACGATATCATTCACCGCATCGGTGCTGAGACTTTGATCTATGATCGCGATGTCATACTTAGCCAAATTACTGCCTTTGTCTCTATATACTTCAAGCCCTTCATCAACCTCATATAAAAAATAGCGGAGCATATGCGCTAGTGTACGCTCTACCTGCTTACTCTCGCAAATCACCAAAACTTTTTTGTGCAACATCCCGACATGTGGCAGTCTGTAGTGGCGCCTATACCCCAGTTCATTGATTTTAAAAGGTATCTCTATCTGTATCTTCTCTACTGTATTTTGGATGATCTTTCCGCCAAGCATCGACAGATTATGCGCAAAATCCGTCTCAAAAAATGATAAGATTTTATCTTTGGCAATACCGGTATCATGTAGAGAAAATGACATAAATTCTTCATAAAGGAAATCTTCTGGCGCACCTAAAGAAAGTACGATTTCCCTTTTTTCTGTCTGCTGCAAAACAAAAGTGAGCAGCGTATTTAGTATGTCCAACAAACCCTTGGCATCCCCTCTTAATTCTCTGGGTATCGTTGCCTGCATATCATAAATGAGTTCAATATTTTTTTCCCGTCTTATACCATCAAGTGTAGCAAAAAGCGTGGTTAATATTGTATTGATATCAAAAGACTGTTCTGTCTGATTCATGACACACCTTCACATAAGTATAAAATTATCATAGCAAAAAATCATACAAAACAAAGCATTTACCTAAAGTAAAAAAGTTAGGATGGATGAGAAAGAGTAAAATAGAAAGGAGAAAAAAGTGTCGGTTTCCAAGAAACCGACACATACAAGTTCAGGAATTAGTGGCAGCCACAACCTGTACCGCAGCTACCGCCAGATGTTGCAGGTCCGCCAACGACACCAGAAGAGATCTCATCTGCAGTCGCTTCTCTGGCACTCAGAACCGTGATAGAAAACATAAGGTCTTTACCCGCCATTGGGTGATTAAAATCTACATTCACTTCATTGTCATCAAATGATTTTACAATCACCTGTACCGTTTGCCCATCTTCACCTTGACCATACAGTGTCATACCCTCAACAAGATCAACACCTGCAAACTGATCGATAGGAAGTATTTGCATCGCTTCAGGATTTACATCACCATACGCATCTGCTGCCTTGACCATGATGTCTCCGCTTTCACCTTTACTCATACCAACCAATGCTTTTTCAAGACCAGGAATGATTTGACCTTTCCCGATAATAAACTCCAATGGCGCACCACCTTTGTTGCTATCTACAACCTCTGTTGTACCTGCTTCTTTTAGTTCGTATTCTATGCCTACTACACAGTTTTCATTTGTAATGACCATTGTTTTATCCTCGTTTGTAAATTTTTCTTATTCTAGCCAATGAAGCTTTAGTCAGGCTTATCTTGTTTCACCGTGTCCGTATATTTTATATTTATAGGTTGTGAGTTCACTCACTCCCATAGGACCTCTGGCATGGAGTTTGTTGGTACTGATGCCCACTTCTGCGCCAAATCCAAATTCTCCCCCATCGGTAAACTGTGTACTGGCATTGAGATACACACAGGCAGCATCAATAACATTTAAAAAATATTCTGCGGTGGTGCAATTTTCGGTAATAATCGCTTCAGAATGCCCAGACCCATACCTCTGTATATGCGCAATAGCTTCTTCTACCCCCTCAACAACCTTAATACTCAATATATTGTCCAAGTATTCAGTCGCATAATCTTCTTCACTTGCAGCTGCAACATCAATGACCTTTTGCGTCCGTTCACATCCCCGCAGTTGTGTACCCTGTGCATCATAAGCCTGTTTGAGTACCGGGAGGATTGCTTCGGCAATCACTGCATCCACTAAAAGTGTCTCCATCGCTCCACAGATTCCCGTTCGTCGGCACTTTGCATTGACTGCAATAGAAAGTGCTTTGTTTAAATCTGCATCCCTATCGATATAAGTATGGCACAGTCCTTTATCATGTTTTACTACGGGCACCGTAGCATTGGCACAGACATATTTGATAAGCGCCTCTCCACCACGCGGCACGATAAGATCAACATAGGCATCTTGTATTATAAGCTGTGTCACACCTTCTCTGGAACTATCAGGCAGCAATGCGATAACCTCTTTAGGCAACCCATTGGCAATCAATACAGATTGAAGCACTTTTGCTATAGCCTGATTGGAGTGTTCCGCTTCTTTTCCACCTTTAAGTATAGCAATATTGCCGCTCTTAAAACACAATGCACCCACATCGGCAGTCACATTTGGACGTGATTCGTAAATCACCCCTATGACACCAATCGGTACAGAAACTTTTTCTATCTTAAATCCCGCATCAGCATACCAGCCATCAAGTATGCGACCTACAGGCTCCTTCAGACCAGCAATCTCTTCTATCGCTTTTGCCATCGCTTCGATTCTACTTTCATCTAAAAAAAGTCTGTCTTTGAGCGAAGAGGCTAGCTTATTTGATTCTGCTGCAGCCATATCGAGCCGATTTGCATCAAGCAGCACCGTTAGATTAGCCCTTAATGCTGCTGCCATCTCTTTAAGTATTCTATTTTTTTGTGCACCGCTAAGCGTTGAGACGATGCTGCTTGATGCTTTTGCTGTTGCTAAAAATGATTCCATACCGATCATACCTCTGTTATTAAATGCACCCATTTTAACAAAGTTATACTAATAATGCTATAATGCAATCTACCAATACACAAGAGAGTCAATGATGGAAACAATCACATTTATAGGCAATGGCAATATGGCACTGAGCATTGCCCAAGGTCTCAAAAGTAGCTACACTATTGAAGTTGTCGGAAGAGATATGAAAAAACTTGAAGCATTTGAACTTGCACTTGGAGTTTCCATTCAAAAGCATCTCCTTGATGCTTTTGATATGACAAATAAAACAATACTCTTGTGTGTCAAGCCTGCCAACGTCGAAGAAGTAGCACAGAGGCTTTCAGGAACAGCGAGAGTCGTTTTCTCCGTCCTTGCAGGCACTTCGCTCAACAAACTCAAAAACCATTTCAACTCACACGCTATCGTAAGAGCGATGCCAAATCTTGCTGCAAGTGTAGGCAAGTCTATCACCACACTCACCGGCGACAGTGCATTTAAAGAAGAATCCGAGAGACTGTTGGGTGCCATAGGCAGTACACTCTGGCTTCACTCCGAAAAAGAGATCGATATTGCAACGGCGCTAGCAGGTTCAGGACCTGCATATCTTGCACTTATAGCTGAGGCTTTGGTTGATGGTGCAGTAAAACAGGGGCTTAAAAGAGCAGATGCCATGATTGCTATGCAAGGGTTATTTGATGGGTTTGGCAGCATCATTCAAACCATACACCCTTCTTTGCTTAAAGATGCAGTCATGAGTCCAGGCGGAACAACGGCCGCTGGGTATAGTGCACTTGAAGACGGTAATGTACGGGCATCATGCATCAATGCCATTGAAAAAGCCTACCAAAGAGCAAAAGAACTTTAAAGACTATCGTCAATTACCATATATTTTGAGCAGATCTTCACGTGCAAACGGCATATATTTATGTCTTGTAACGACAACTTTTGTGCCATATTTCGCCCAACGATAAATCACTGGAACATCTTTTGGGTCAATATGGATACACCCATGTGACATCCATTCCACACTGCCTTCATGCAAAGCATGTCCCCTTGGAGTGAATTTCATCATATAGTTCATATTATTCACACCGCTTTCATCGGGGAATACGGTCGACATATGATAACGCTTTTTTTGAAATATGGAAAAAATGCCCGAAGGACTTCTAAAATCAGGCGTACCCGAGGTGATAGCTCCGCTCCACCATACGGTGCCATCTTTATCGACTGCATAAAAACGACCATCGCTTCCGGGTTCTCTGACAGAGATAAGAATAAAATTTTGACCGCTCAGATCAACAATCTGTTCACCAGTTTTTTTAAGCAGCTTAAATACAGTTTTTCCTATAGGAACCGTTTCTATACCTTTAAGGGGCAGTGTAGCAAATTCAGTATTGTAATCACGATCCGTTGCTAAGAGAGACAAACAAAATAATATGTATAAAAATATGATTTTAAACATATCATATTGTCTTTATTTTAGTTTACTAAGCTTCTGTTTTGCAATATCCGCAGTTTTTTTACCTGCATAGTTTTCAACGATATTCTCATAAAAAATCTTTGCTTGTCCCTTGTCTCCGGTTTTTTCCAAAGAGATCGCAGTGTGAAGAAGCAAAGTATCTATATAGCTGGCCTTATCATACAATCCGGCACTTTTTTTAAAATAAAAAATGGCATCTTCATACTTGTTCGTATAATAAGCTATTTCACCTAGATAATAATTGGACGCGGCAGGCTTGTAACCCTTAGAATCTGCAAGCATAAAACGTTTTTGTGCCTCTGCATACTGCTTTTTAACAAAAAACCTCACCCCTTCATTGTAGAGTGTTGCACTGCTTTGGCTATCCAGTCCCTCTTCGCTGCTCTGTCCAGACATCGTCATAGGTTTTTCACGAACTGGAGCTGATTGGGTTTTGCCTAAAGAACGCTGTAACTCTTGCTTACTGACATAATTTTGATTAATTTCATCTATCATCCCAGCCAATTTTTTCAGTAAAACATCAGTATCTGCACTTGAACTACCCGAAGCCGTATCATTTTTTGCAAGCTGCAATTCATTGATAGAAGCATTCAAACCTTCAATAATTGTCGTAAGCCCATCTATTCTCTCATTTTGCTGTGCAATCTGTTGCTTCAAGGAAGCAATGGAGTTGGAGGATCCTTGAACAGAATACGTATCAGTGTCACTTGATTCATCAGTACCAAATCCGTATACCGAAGGCTCAGCACACAGGAGCCCTGTACCCACAAGAGCAATCCATGTACTGCGAATGACAAACTTAGCTCTCATAACAAACCTTACTTAACGAGACGGAGATCAACTCTTCTGTTTCTATCATAACACGTATCACTCGGCTCATTACACACAGGACTGCTTTCACCAAAACTCACCAATACCATTTTGCTAGAACTTACACCCTGTGCAGCCAAACTGTCTTTCACTGCTTTAGCACGTTTAAGTCCTAGAGCATAATTGTACTCATCCGTACCAAACTCATCACAGTTACCTTCTATTTTGATTTTAGCTGATGCAGAAGAACCTACTTTGACGTTAGTATTCATGTTGCTTTCCATATTTGGAGCAATTGTGTAATCTCCAAATCCAAAATAAACACTTCTAAAGCCATCGCTGCTGCTGTTATAATTTCCCATAGATCCGCCACTACCGTATCCAGCACCATTTTCATCGATACTTACCGTATCGCCTCCAATGTCTGAGCCATCCGTAATGTTGTTTTTACCATCAAGTTCTGGTGCATTTTGTCCACAACCACTCAACAAGAGTGAAAGTACGGTTCCTGCAATAAGTAATTTTTGTGTCATTTTTTATCCTTTAAATTAGATTACCAATCAATAGATTGTATTTTTCTGTCGTTAAACGGAAAAAGCAAACTTTGTTGACTGGTTAAATTGATATATCCTATCGATGAGCTACGGCCACTTTGCTTCAAAAAGAGTACCGTAGAGCCATCAGAAGAAAAACGCGGGAATTGGTTTGTACCTGTTGTAGTCAGAGGTCTTGTGTCTGAACTTCCTGAAGATGTGAGATACAAGTTAAACGTATTGCCACCAAAGGCATTATTGCTCTCTCTGCTTGAATAGACGATTTTACCCCCATGTGCATCACAAGCATTATTGTTTCGTCCATGGTACACCACCTGCGAGGTTGCCGGTGAGTGAATAGACTTTTTAAATACATTGGCATACCCCAGTCTATTTGAGATAAATACAATACTGTTCTCATCATCTACATATTTACCGTTGACATCGATGCCTTTAAAATCCGTCACTCTTGTTTTTGATCGTGAACCAAGATTATACTCATAAATATCGGCTTGACCCTCAGGTGCCATCGTCAGCAAAAGTTTTGTTCCATTACTATTGACATCCGAACAAACAAGCATACCGTCTGAACTGACGATTTCTTCTTTTGAACCGTTATAGATATTCAACTTATACAGTGCAGGTACAGTACCTTTATAAGACGTATAATACAAAGAACGCTGATCCTTATCTGCCCATTTTGGGAATAAGTTTAGCCCGCCTCTAATAATCGTTTTCTTATAGTTGAAGGTATAATCAGCCAAGCGGATTTCACTGAGCCCGGGTGAAGAATAGACTGCATACACAACATAACGTGTGATCCATGAAATATCGGGGTACTGCATCATATCGTTGATGTCAGAAATAGCCTTGTGTATGAGAAAAGGCATTTTATCTGTTGTGGGGATACTATAACTTTTTTTGAAAAGTTGTGATCCATCCGAACCTTTCAATAGACGTACATCCAGTTGGGAACCTGATTGCTGATTGAGACTGTAGCGCAGTACATACTCTTGACTTTTAAGTGTAGGAGGAAGCATATTTGAAGAAATATCACCTTGATGATGTACGGTATCTGCCAAAAAATGTCCGCTGATTTTAAGATCTGAAAGAAAAATATTAAAAACCTTGCTGCTTTGGTCCATTGAACCGTCAACCAAAGCAATACGAACACGCTGTTCAACATCTTTTTCTATTTTTAACCTTGCATCCACAGCAAAAAGCGTTGATGTAAAAAGGTTCATTGCCAACAAAACTACAAACACATATTGCACTTTGATTCCTTATCGATAAGTATAATGACGTATTGTATCAGCGTAGTGTTAAAAGACATATTAAAACTATAACAAAACTCAAAACAATTCATTAAAATTGATAATATGAAAGTTCAAAAACAGCACATTACTCAAATCGCATAAAATGCCTTAGTCTTTTGCTATAAATTCTACATCAAGATCATAGGCCCTGTCACCTTTATGTCTGCCAAAACCAATACGTTGAAGTTGTTTCAGATAGGCTTCAAGTCCTTCATTAAACTCAATATTTCCCGATGCCGAAACAATTTTAAATTCAAAATGCCCGCTGGGATCAACAACAATGGAAACCTGAGCCGTTTCTCCTGCATATTCGCTCTGTGCAGGCCACCCTTTTAGCTTCTCTTCTATTCTTGCCAGGTAAGCGTTTTCTATGCCGCTATCACTGTTTTTCTCATTTTTGAGCGAATCAGACACCATATCACTCGCACTTGGTCTATCCGATACTTTAATGACATTATTTTTTTTCGGTTTTACGGTTGAATTATTTGCCTTTAGCATCGGTTTTGGTTCAACTGATTTTTTCTGGGAAGTTACATTGGCAAATAAATCTTTTGGTTTTGTTTCCTTTTTTGGTTTTGTGTCATTGTGATCTTCTACTTTTTTAACTTCTTTCTTTACTTCTTTTTTTTCAACAGGTTTTGGTTTTGGCTTTGGTTTAGGTTTTTCTACCGGCTTTTCAGTAGGTTTTGGTTTTTCCACTGGTTTTTCTATAGGCTTTTCAACAGGTTTTGGCTTTGGCTTTGGTTTAGGCTTAGGTTTTGGCTTAGGTTTTGGTTTTTCAACCTTCTTTTTCTCAGATTTTGCCTTAACAGCTTTTTGTGTCTTTTTTTGAGGCGCTGCGCTTGGTGCACTAGAAGCCACAGAGATACGATGTTCATTTTTTTTCACAAAATGGACTGATTTTTGGGTGTCACGCGTATTAAAATAAAAAAGCAACAAGAGTATCATGGCAATATAAATACCAAAAGCCATTGCTCCAGAAATAAGTGTAGAAGACCTATATGTCATTGGGTTATAAGCGATACCTTTTTAAAACCGGCAGCTTTCACACTCTTAAGAAGGTACATCACATTTTTATATTCCAAATTTTCATCAGCGCGTATGTAGACTTCTGAGTTTTTATCGTATTTTACAGATTGATTGACAAAATCATCTGCAAAAGTATCTAAAGCATAAGTATCTTTATTGAGATAAATGGTTTTGTTTTTATCCATCCGAATAGTTAAGGTTTTCATATTGGATACCTGAACGCTTTTAGAGCCGTCCGGCAATGTCAATTCCTCCTGAAAGGTAACCGTAGGTGCAGTCACCATCAGTATCGCCATTAACACCAACATAACATCCACCAAAGGCGTGATGTTCAAATCCGGTTCTTCATCCCAGCTAGACATTTAATCCTCTGATACTTGCGACAAAATCACTTCTGACTGTGAAGCTAGCAGTGAAGAAAGCTCATAGGCTTTACGTTTTAGTATCAAGTTAAAGGTGTACGCAAATGTGGCTACAGCAATCCCCGCAGCTGTCGCTATCAACGCTTCAGAAATCGCTGGAGCAACAACACTTAAAGAAGCACTGGACTGAGTACCCAGTTTTGTAAATGTTTCAAGTATGCCGATTACTGTTCCAAAAAGTCCGATAAAAGGAGAAGTAGAGGCTATAATGGACAACATTGTAAGCCCTTTGGTTGAAACACGGATGGCATCTGAAGAGGCTGCTTCCAATATTGCTTTATTGGGTATAGTTACACGAGACAGATAAGTAAAAATAAGTGAAGTCCGCGCCACTGATTTTGACTGGCCTGTATAAAGTGCTTTTAGTGATGTAGCTTCAGTGCTGATTCTTGAATTTAAAATATGATATCTGTCAAAAAATATCCAAAAAGTAGTGATAAAATATCCTGACAACAAAAGCAGTACAAAAATAGTAATTGCACTGCTTTCTATAAAATAGGTAATGAGAGAGCCCACTTTAGTAACTCTTTCCGATCTGCTCAACTTTACTTACCGCAGCTGCAATAGCTGAAGAGGAGGCCTCTGTACTTTTGATAAGTTTCTTAGCTTCTTCAAGTGCCGCAGCAATATCACCATCTTCACCGGATAGGGAAACCGCACCATCAACGATACACGTTGTTTTTTCTTCGTCAACCTTAACATATCCGGAATTAATGGCTACTGCCAGTTCACTTCCGTCTGCTTTGTTGATCACAATGACACCCGTGTCAAGCAACGATACCAAAGTAGCATGTTTGGGTAAAACACCAAACTCACCTTCAGACCCTGGTAGCGTTACCTGTTTTACTTCAGCGTCAAAAATCACACCGTTCGGTGTGACTATTTCTAGCTTCATAAGTTCCATACTCATCCTTTAAAGGCTCGGTTATTTTGCGTTTATCTTATCGTTTTTAGCAATGGCTTCAGAAATATTTCCAACCATGTAGAAAGCTGCTTCATTCATATCATCATATTTACCTTCAAGAAGACCTTTAAATCCTTCTATCGTCTCTTCAAGTGTAACATATACACCCGGAGAACCCGTAAATACTTCTGCAACGTGGAATGGCTGAGAAAGATATTTTTCAACTTTTCTTGCTCTTTGAACCACTAGTTTGTCATCTTCAGAAAGTTCATCCATACCAAGAATCGCAATAATATCTTGCAAGTCTTTATATTTTTGAAGAATTTTTTGGATACCGCGTGCCAAAGCATAATGTTCTTCACCGATAATTTGCGGATCAAGCATTCTTGACGTTGAATCCAATGGATCAACTGCAGGATAGATACCTTTTTCTGCTATCGATCTGTTCAATACCGTCGTTGCATCCAAGTGGGCAAAAACAGCTGCCGGTGCAGGGTCAGTAAGGTCATCCGCAGGAACATAGACCGCTTGAACAGAAGTAATAGACCCTTTGGTTGTTGATGTAATTCTCTCTTGAAGTGCACCCATCTCTCTTGCAAGTGTCGGCTGATAACCAACCGCTGATGGGATACGACCAAGTAACGCTGACATCTCTGAACCTGATTGTGCAAATCTAAAGATATTATCGATAAACATCAAAACATCAAGACCCATTTCATCACGGAAATATTCTGCCATTGTAAGACCAGTCAATGCAATACGGTTACGTGCCCCTGGAGGCTCAGACATTTGACCGTAGCAGAGTGCAACTTTATCAAGAACGTTAGATTCTTTCATCTCATGATAAAGGTCATTTCCTTCACGTGTTCTTTCACCAACACCTGCAAAGACTGAAAAACCACTGTGTTTCATTGCAACGTTGTTGATAAGTTCCATAATAATGACTGTTTTACCAACACCGGCACCACCGAAGAGTCCTACTTTACCACCTTTTGAGTATGGTGCAAGAAGGTCAACGACTTTGATACCTGTTTCAAACACTTCTGTTTTAGTGCTTTGCTCTTCAAATGGCGGTGGATCTCTATGGATTGACCAGTATTCTTTAGCATTGACTTCACCCGCATCATCAATTGGTTCACCAATCACGTTAAAGATTCGTCCAAGAACTGCTTCACCAACTGGAACTTTAATAGAAGAACCTGTTGCTCTGACTTCTTGTCCTCTAACAACACCCTCACTCATATCCATAGCGATGGTTCTTACTCTGTTATCACCAAGTTGTGCTGCTACTTCTAAAACCAATTTTTGCTCTTTGCCATCTACAACAAATGTTGTCTCCAACGCTTCATTAATCTCTGGCAAGTAGTCTGTAAAATCCACATCTAGCACGGGACCTAAGACTTGTACTATTTTACCTATCATCACTTCTCCTATCATTTAATTATCTAACACAAGGAACAAAGTCCCTTTTGTTACTCTTCAGCAGAGCGCTCATCGCTCAATCGCGTTTTTACTTCATCGACTCCACACCACTGATAATCTCAATGAGTTCAGTAGTAATGGATTCTTGTCTTGCTTTGTTATACTTTACAGTAAGATCTTTAACCATCTGTTTTGCGTTTGTTGTTGCTGCATCCATGGCTTGCATACGTGCTGAATGTTCTGCAGCAAGTGAATCAATCAGTGAGTAATACATTGTATACTCAACATAACGTTTCACCAATGCTTCAAGCAGAGTGTCATCATCATCTGGCTCCACTTCAAGTTCAGAAGTCGAAACTGTATTGAGTGCAAGTTTTGATGCATCAATCGGTAAAACCTGATCTTCTCGTATCTCTTGTGCAATCATACTCACATAGCCGTTGTGTACCAATACAATCTTATCCGTCTCACCTCTTGCATACGCAGCAGAGATATCTGATATAAATGCTGCAGCCTGCTCAAAATTAGGAGCAGCAGAAAGCCCAATCACTTGGTCGTTGAGATCAATATTGTTAAACTTATAATAATCAATACCTTTTCGTCCAACCGCTCTGAGACGTATTTTCACATCTTGTGCTTTATAAGTGGCAATCAATTGATTGACTCTTTTGATTGTTTGTGCATTAAAACCACCACAAAGACCTTTGTCTGCAGTAATAAATACAATATCTACCACTTTTGGATTGACTACATCTCTAAAATAAATAGTATCCAAACCACCTACATTGTTTTGATGCATTTTCTGAGCAATTTCATTTAAAAGCTCAGTCAATTTTGCAGCATAAACTCTAGATCTTTTTGCAAGCTCTTCTGTTCTTTTTAATTTTGCAGAAGAGACAAGCTTCATCGCTTTGGTAGTCTTTTGTGTGTTTTTAACACTTCCAATTTTACGCTTGATCTCTTTTAAATTAGCCATAATTAGCCTTTCTTATCCAGCAAATGAAGCTTTAAAGTCTTCTATAGCTTTACGTAATTCTCCATCCGTTTCGTCAGAGATTTTTTTCTCATTTCTAATAGCATGCAGAATATTGGTATATTTTGCTTCCATAAATGGTATAAGTTCTGCTTCGAATTTTGTTACAGAGGATACTGCAATGTCATCCAAAAATCCATTTGCACCTGCAAAAATGATTGCAACTTGTTTTTCAATCGCTACAGGAGAGTAAGGTCCTTGTTTAAGTACCTCTACCATTCTTTGTCCACGCTCAAGCTGACCTCTTGTATAATCATCCAAATCTGATGCAAACTGTGCAAAAGCTTGAAGCTCTCTAAATGAAGCCAAGTCAAGTCTCAATGTTCCAGAGACTTGTTTCGTTGCTTTAATCTGAGCAGCTCCACCAACACGAGAAACAGAAAGTCCTACGTTAATCGCTGGTCTGATACCAGAGTTAAACAAGTCTGTCTCCAAGAAAATCTGACCATCTGTAATAGAAATAACGTTTGTTGGAATATAAGCAGCAACATCGCCTGCTTGTGTCTCAATGATTGGGAAAGCAGTAATGGACCCTGCGCCCAACTCATCAGAAAGTTTTGCAGCTCTTTCCAAAAGTCTTGAGTGAAGATAGAAAACATCACCTGGATATGCTTCTCTACCCGGAGGTCTTCTGAGAATAAGTGACATCTCTCTGTATGCAACCGCATGTTTTGAAAGATCATCATAGAAAATAACCGCATGTCTACCGTTGTCTCTGAAGTACTCAGCCATCGTTACACCAGTATATGGTGCAAGGAACTGTAACGCTGATGCATCCGATGCACCTGCATTAACAACGATAGTGTAATCCATAGCACCATGCTCTTCTAGTTTTTTAACCGTAGCAGCAACCGTTGATTGTTTTTGACCAATTGCAACGTAGATACATACAACATCTTGACCTTTTTGGTTGATAATCGTGTCTATCGCCAATGTTGTTTTACCTGTTTGTCTGTCACCGATAATCAGCTCTCTTTGACCTCTACCAACCGGTACAAGTGCATCAATTGCTTTGATACCCGTTTGTAGCGGCTCATGGACTGATTTTCTAGCCATGATACCTGGTGCTTTTTCCTCAACAAATCTATGCTCTGTCGCTGTAACTGCACCTTTACCGTCTATAGGCTCACCTAATGAGTTGACTACTCTACCCATCAATGCGTCACCTACTGGCACTTTAAGAAGATCGCCAGCTCTTTTCACTGTCATACCTTCTCTGATTCCTGTACTTGAACCAAGAATAACAACACCGACATTGGCTTCTTCTAGGTTTAACACGAGTCCTCTGGCACCATTTTCAAAGACTACAACTTCTCCAGCCATAACATTGTTAAGACCATAAATGGTTGAAACACCGTCTGCGATACCTACTACTTTTCCTATTTCATTGATGTCAACATCAATTTCAAAATTCTCAATTCTCTCTTTGATGATTGAACTTATCTCATCTGCTTGCAATTTTACTGCCACTGATACTCCTTTCTGATTAGATAACTATAAAGATTTCTTAATGAAATCGATCAATTGTTCTTTAACTCTCTGTTTAGAGAAGTTTACCTCTATACC
Source organism: Sulfurovum sp. (assembly GCA_011391015.1). Classification (GTDB taxonomy): domain Bacteria; phylum Campylobacterota; class Campylobacteria; order Campylobacterales; family Sulfurovaceae; genus Sulfurovum. The sequence continues at coordinate 6,836 of JAABRH010000012.1, read as the reverse complement.
CAAATCATCAACCAAAACCCGTAAACCCTCAATGTCGGATTGTTCTTGTTTTAGTTTTATGCTTGCGCCTGTATATTTTTTCAATGTCTCTTCAAGGGTATTCAATGATGCTTCATCCAATGATGACGTGCTTCTTACTACTCCTTCATACTGATTTGAAATACGTTGCTGCTCTGCGTTCAATACTTTTGCAATAGCAGGTATCAAATCAAGTCTGTTGTTTTCACCTAAAATCTTAATAAAATTGACCAGTGAGCTATCTGCGTTTTGCCCCAATGCAGCCAAAATCATCTCTGTCTTTTTCTCACCCGATACCATGGGAGAAAAGAGAGCTGATTTTATTTCAGCACTTTCCAACGCTTCAGCAAGTGTGTTAAGTACTTCGAGTATACCTGAAAGATCTGTAACGACAGAAGTAAGAGCCTTTGCATATCTTTTAGCAATTAATTCTTCCATTAGGCCACCTTTTTGGAAATTATTTCAACAACTTTAGTCTCATCAAGCATGATATCGTCATTGGTAATATTTTCACTCAATACCTTATCAATCATCTCTCTTGCTGCTTTTCTCTCTTCAAATGCGATTTTATCTTGAAACTGTTTATCCAGAAGTGCCAATTCATTTTGGTTCGCACTCGCAATTTTTTCAGCCAAGAGTACTGCTTCTGCTTTCGCATCTGCAATAATTTTTTTTGCTCTTTCTTCGCTTTTTTCTAAACGGTTTTGTGCTTCTTTTTTCTCTTCTTTTGCTGCCTGAAGTTTCTCTTCGATTTCACTCAAGCGAGTTGCAATATCTTGACTTCTACCCTTAAAAAAACTTTTAATCGGGTTGGCAACCAAATAATAAAGCAAGGCTGCAAAGATAGTAAAGTTCACTACTCTGGGCCAAAAATCTGTCTCTCTGCCTGTTTGAGCAAAATAACGACTAGATTCTGCATCTACACTGCTTGCCAAAAGCAAAGCAGGTACGATAATCAAAGCTGTCACTACTATTTTTTTCATATCAATCCTTTCCTAAAATTTGCTAAATTTAGCTTTAAGGCTCTCTTTGAAAAGAGGCATTTGAGAAAGAAGGGAATTTTTGAGGTTCTCTTTGTCGGAGTTTAGTCTGTCTAGAAACGTATTATACTCGACTTCCAATTCATTTTGTTTGGTTTCAATTTTAGCAGCGGCTAATGTTTTTTCATCATTCATTGCTTTTTGTCTGATTCCTGCAGCTTCATTTTTAGCAGCACTAATAATGTCATCTGCCTTTGCATTTAGCTCGTTGCTGTTGCCACTAATCCCTTTTGCAGCTTCTAAATCTTTTGCTATTGAATGATCCCTGTCATCCATAAATCGAACCAAAGGCTGAAATAGCATTGTATTTAAAAGAACAAGTAGGGTTAAAAACAAAGCCAGAACGAACAACATCAATGGTAAATGTATGTCAAGCATTAAAACTCCTCGTGTAATTTCGCAATATTTTATCATCTTTGTTATGAGGGTATGATTAAAACTTGTAGATATTGTTCAAAAGAAAAAAGGGTATGCCTAAAAGATAAAAGATATTATTGAGTTCTTAATTTTTTGTAGCAAAATATGCAATAAATGCCTCAACCTCTTTTTCGGAATCAAAACTGATTTCAATACTTTTTTGTTTCAGTTTGTATGTAAAAGGAAAAGATTCTTCCATAGTTTTGGAATATTTTTCCATTAAATGAACAACAGGAATCTTGGGTAAGGGTTCCAAAATCGTGCTTTTATGATTTTTTACCATCTGTTCAGTATCGCGTACACTCAGTTTTTGACCCACGATACTATCAATAATAATTTTCTGTTTCTTTTCATCAAGTCCTACTAAAATCTTTGCATGCCCTTGAGAGATTTTTCCCTCAATAAGCTGTTCCTGTGCGTAGGACGATAAACTAAGCAGACGCATGGTATTGGTTATTTGTGAACGGCTTTTATGAACTATCGTGGAGAGTTCATCATGTGTAATATTGTGAACCTCAATCAGTTCAGCATACGAATTTGCAAGTTCGATAGCGTTAAGATTTTCTCTTTGTATGTTTTCTATGAGCGCGAGTTCACGCAACCGCGCTTCATCCATCTCCACATCGGCAATAATCGCTTTGATATGACTCAAACCTGCAAGTTTATGTGCCCTAAGCCGTCGCTCTCCGGCTATCAGCAGGTACCCGTTTTCTTTTTCTATGACAACGATTGGCTGTAGCAGTCCATGTTCTACGATAGACTGGCTCAACTCTTTAAGTGCCTGCTCATCAAAGTGTTTACGTGGCTGAAAAGGGTTTGCGGAGATGCTGCCTACTGCCAACTCTTCTACTCTTGCACCACGCGCTTCAAGTTCAAAACTGTTAATATCGCTCAAATCTTTTTCGTATGCTTCTTCTACCTCGGAAAGTATCTCTCCTAATCCTCTGCCCAATGCCATCGCTTACCCTCTTACAATCACAGTTGCCAAATCCCTGTAAGCAATCGAACCTTTCGAATCTGTTGCATACTGTGTCACAGGTTTGCCAAAACTCGGGCTCTCTGCTATCTTGACATTACGTGGGACAACGATGCACTCTTTGCCTTTTTTCATATGAAAAAGCTTATCTTTGAAATGATGGCTCAAATCTGCCAAAACTTGTTTTGAAAGGTTGTTTTGAGACGAATACATCGTAGGCAAAAAACCTTTTATTTTGAGTTTAGGGTTAATGGTTTTTTTCAAAAGACTGACTGTATTGAGCAATTGAGCTAAACCTTCTAAGGCAAAAAATTCACACTGAATCGGAATAATCACAGAGTCTGATGCACTCAAGGCATTGATCGTGATAGGGCCCAGAGCCGGAGGCGAATCGATGATAATAAAATCAAAATCTGAAGAAAGCTCTTTGATTTTGTCTTTGAGTATCAGCTCTCTGTTTTTTTTGTTTGGATTGTAAAACTCTTTTTCTATACCCACCAAACCAATATTTGAAGGGGCTAATTTTAGATTTTTAATATCGGTTTTAAGAATAACTTCTGAAAGTTTTTTACTCCCAATAAGCACATGGTAGATATTGAACTCATAATCACTGCGGCTAAAACCCAAACTTGTTGTTGCATTGGATTGGGGATCAATGTCCAGAAGAAGGACTTTTTTTCCTTTTTCTGCCAAAGAGGCTGCCAAGTTTACTGCTGTTGTTGTCTTTCCTACACCACCCTTTTGGTTGGCTATACTAATCACTTCACTCATCGTAAACTAAACACCTTTTTACCCCCAAGAATTAAAGAGCCATCCCCGCACAAGAGTGCGTCCCTCAGGCTCGTTTGATAGTTTTCAATATGAACTGAAAACTTTCTGCTAAGCTCAAATTCTATCTCATACTCACTAAAAATATGCTTCCATGTTGGAAATTTTTCAAGCCTGAAAAGATAACTATCAAGCAGTATTTTGGGTGAAGGTATGCCCTCTAAGGCACTATAGCCATTTTGTGTATTTTTTAAATTAATACCGATTCCACATACCAAAGTATGATTTATTTTTTTCGTAATGGTTCCGCCCACTTTTTTGTCATGCAGATAAAAATCATTGGGCCATTTAAGCCAGATGTTTTCATTACATTCAAGTAATGCCTGTTTCATAATGAAAGAAAAATAGATAGAAGCTGAAGCAAGAGGCAAATCAGAAGGGAGTTTCTTGATATCCAAGGCAACCGAAGCAAAAAAATTACCCTCTCCACCCAACCAAGTATTGTTACGGCTTCCAATACCCGAGTATTGCTCTGCAGCAATCACTGCAATGGGTGGATGCAATTTTTTTTGCTCTATCTGCTCGCAAAGATATTGCTGAGTAGAAGCAAGGGTATCAAAAGATAAGATCTCCAACCTTCAACCCCCTTCCCACACAGTATGCTTTGGCTGACATAGGCTTTTTTGACATAGGCTGCAGTGTTTCAATCTGCAAAGATCCTTTAAGGCAGCCAACAACAACACTCTCGCCACTAAAAGCAAGAATCTGACATCTCCGGTTATAAGAATCACTATCAACCAAAGAAAGTCCATCAAGTTTTGTTCCCTCAGTAGTAAAAATACCTGGCCAGCCTTCAAATGCACGGTATTTATTATAGATCTCTTCGGCACTGCCAAAATCAACTTCACCGTCACTCTTTTTGATCTTCTTACACACGCTTGCTTGTGTCTCATCTTGTATCGTCGGTTTAATATCATGGTACTGTCTGAGTGTACTTAAAGTGAGTGTACACGCATCTTGGGTTAACTGTGCCATTAGTGCACCCAGTTTCATATCTGAAGGAATCTCAAACGTTAGCTTTTCAAGCATAGGACCCGTATCTAACCCCTCTTCCATCAGCATAGAAGTCACACCTGTTTGACTGTCACCATGAAGCAAAGCCTGTTGTACAGGTGAAGCCCCACGATACTCAGGCAACAAAGAAGCGTGAAGGTTGATACAAGGGGCAATAGCGAGTATTGATTTAGGCAAGATTTGCCCAAATGCAGCAACGACAATAAAATCAGGCCTACTCTCTTTGACAGTCTTTTCAATACCTTCATCGCTGAGACGATTGGGTTGAAGTACTGTGATGCCATACTCCAAGGCTAAACTTTTGACAGGAGGCGGCGTCAAAAATTTTTTACGTCCCACAGGACGGTCAGGTTGCGTCAGTACCAAACAAACTTCCATATCTTGCGAAGCAATCAAGGTGTGAAGAATCTCTTTTGCATACTCGGGTGTACCCATATAAACGATTCTGTATTTCATTGTTTACCCCTTTGATACACATTTGGTGGTATTAGGCTTGAAAAAGCGTTCCGCCTAGATGCTCTGCCTTCAGCAAAAACGATTTTACATCCCTAAGATCAAAACCGCTGGCCAAAAACATCGCTCTATGCTGTTTCATTAAAAAATCAGCAGCCTGAAGCTTCGTTACGATGCCTCCCGTGGCAAATTCATTGTTGGGCGTATGATCAGCATTGAGTTCCTCTTCATGCAAGACACTAACAATGGCTCTTCGTTTGGCATCATCATATTTGTTGGGGTCTTTATCATAAAAAGCATCTATATCTGAAAGTATCACGAGTAACTCTGCATCAAAATAGTGTGCCACATGAGCTGAGAGTCTGTCATTGTCTCCAAAAACCAACTCTTCAATGCTTACCGTATCATTTTCATTGATAATCGGTACTACATTGTTGGCTAAAAGTGTATCAATGGCATTTTTGGCATGATCAGTTTGCTTTCTAGAATCAAACACATCCGCACTCAAAAGTACCTGAGAACAAAGCAATCCAAATGTTGAGAACTTTTCCTGATACATTTTAAGTAAATAAGGCTGTCCGATGGCAGCAAGTGCCTGTTTGTTTGCCACAACGCTTCTGTCTAAGGGCAACTGTGTATAGCCTGCCGATACCGCTCCTGAGCTCACCAAAATCACTTCATACTGATTGGTTTTAAGATCTGAAATCAGCTCAACTAATGCCAACATACGTGTTTTTGCAATAGCACCGTTTTGCGTTAACACATGAGAACCCACTTTAATCACAACTCTTTTCATACACCCTACCTAGTTGGCTTCGTTTTCTTCTTCAACATTTTTGATAAAATCACCCATTGCATAACGCAACGCTTCAGTATTTAAATGTGCTACCGAAGAGATAGGCAGAACGAAAAATGGTTTGTCCTGTGGCAATTTGACGCCAAAATCTGTTTTAAATCCATAACTCACATACTGCGTATTTGACTTGTATTTTTGAAGCGTATCGTTGGCTTCCAAGCCGATATCACCTAAAAAAGTTTCTACTAATGTATTCACCTCTTCAGTTGAGAGTGAATCAATCTTTGTGACCGCTATCGCATGTTTGCGTGTTGCCAGTTCTATAGAGTAGCGCTGCAACTCCACAAGCAGTGTTTCATATTGATATTTCATCTCACGATAATTGGCTGCATCTACCATCAAAAGCAAAGTTTTAGTTCTTTCAATATGCTTTAAAAACTCTAAACCCAACCCTCTACCGTCACTTGCACCCTCGATGATACCGGGGATATCTGCCATCATATACGAGTCATAATCACCCATATGCACCACACCGAGCTTTGGTGTGAGTGTGGTAAATTCATAATTGGCAATCTCGGGTTTTGCATTGGAGAGTGTGGAAATCAATGTTGATTTTCCCACATTCGGATACCCTACCAATCCCACATCGGCAATGAGTTTCATCTCCAGTCTGATCTTTTTTGTAATACCTGGAAGCCCTGGCTGTGCATAAGTAGGTTTTTGGTTGCTTGCACTTTTAAAATGCATATTTCCCAAACCGCCCTTTCCGCCTTCAAGAAAAAGTACCTCTTCCCCTTCAGAAAGAAGGTCAAAAAGCTCTTCTCCTGTTTCCACATCGATGACTGTTGTTCCGGGAGGTACAGTGATGGTGACATCTTGACCTTTACGCCCGTAACACTTGCGTCCTTCACCCGGACGACCATTTTCTGCTTTGATCTGATTGCGCCCTCGAAAACTTGAGAGCGTATCGGTATTATTGTCCACTTTAAAAAAAACAGACCCTCCACGACCGCCGTCACCCCCATCGGGACCACCTTGGGTAACAAACTTTTCCGTCCAAAAAGATATTGATCCAGGACCGCCTTTTCCTGAGCTTACTATCAGCTCAACACTATCTATAAACATGAATAACCTTTAAATTCTATGCAACAAAACTCTATTGTTTGAGACCATAGAAGTACGAATATGCGATTATATCCAAATTCGTAGAATAATCGCTATAATTTTTTATTTGAAACAGGAGCATCCCTATGCTAAATAAGCAGCACTGCCTTATATTTTTCTTTACACTTTC
>JAABRH010000111.1 GCA_011391015.1 Sulfurovum sp. | reverse complement strand
GTAAATGTCAGCACATCAAAGATAAGGTTCCTTGGGTCTATGCCATGCCCGTTGACCGCCATATCGTACATACGCTCGGCTTGTGCTACTTTGTCTTCTTTGGTTTTAGCCATCCCCACTTCATCAATGGTCAAACATACCAGTGCCGTACCAAATTTTTTGGCCAGTCTGCAAATCGCATCAAACTTCTCGATGCCGTCTTCAAGATTGACAGAGTTGATGATGGGTTTTCCCCCGATGCACTTCAAACCCTCTTCCATGGTATGCACACGTGTGGCATCAGGCATCAGCGGGAGAGGGATTTTTTGGTTATACAGCTCCATAATGGCTTTCATATCCCCAGCCCCGTCACGCCCTGCAAACTCCACATTCACATCCAAACAATGCGCCCCGTCTCTCACTTGTGCTTGACCTACGGTAATAGTGCCTTCATAATCACTAGCGATAATGAGCTCACGAAATGCCTTAGACCCCGTAGAGTTGGAACGCTCCCCTATAAGCAGAGGGGCTGGTTTTTGAAACAGTTCGGTTGTAGTGAACAAAGAAGCGATACTTGGCTCTATCTTCCCTGTTGGCTTCTTGGGTATCAGTGTTCCCACTGTTTTTTTGAGTGCTTGTATGTGCTGAGGTGTCGTACCGCAGCATCCGCCCAAAAAACTTACGCCGTCAAAAGCGGTAAATTCTAACTGCTTGGCGGTAAATTCATCGGGTCCCATCGGATAATACGTATATCCGCCACGGTTTTGAGGAAGCCCCGCATTGGCATGCACCGAGATAGGGATAGAACAGAGTTCAGAGAGGGTTTTTAGGTGCTTTTTCACCTGATCGGGTCCTGTACCACAATTGAAGCCTAGAGAGAGGATGTCAAAAGGCTCAAGTATGGTCACAATAGTCGTAGCATCCGTGCCGATGAGCATCGAACCGCTTAGCTCGATGGTCACTGACACCATAATCGGCAACTTTACGCCCCGTTCTTCGTTCGCTGCTTCACAGCCATGTAGTGCTGCTTTTATCTGCAGAGGATCTTGGCAAGTCTCCAAAAGAAAGACATCACATCCCCCGTCTATAAGTCCAAGTGCAACCGTTTTATACCCTTCAAACATTTCATCATAATGGATGTGCCCCAGTGAAGGCAGTTTCGTCCCTGGTCCTATAGAGCCCAGTACAAAGCGTGGTGCCTCAGGCGTTGCATATTCATCACAAATGGCCTTGACAAGCTCTGCCCCTTTTTTGGAAAGCTCATAGGCACGTTTGCTCATCTGATACTCATCGAGCACCCAAGGCATCGTTCCAAAGGTATTGGTCTTGATCAGGTCTGCACCCGCCATCGCGTAACGTTTATGGATGCGGCTGATGAGTTCTGGAGCGGTGTCGTTGAGCAGTTCATTACACCCCTCCTGATCAATTCCCTTATCGTCTATCCATGCTTCTGAGGGTACTTTAAGATCCTGTATCTGTGTACCCATAGCGCCATCGATGACAAGTATACGTTGTTGTAAAAGTGATTTGATTGTTTGCGTTATAGACAAAAAATACCCCTTATCTTAATGGTGCAATTGTAGCAAAGTATAGTTGATGCGGGGTTAATGTAATAAGAGTATAAGCTCGCGCTAGGTATTATATGTGTGTATAATCTAAAGATATAAACTACTAACTCTGGAGAGACGATGGGCAAGACAATTAAAAATACTATTACTGGCGAAGAAATCATCAAGCCTGATCCTATAGATATCGAAGTACCATTTGATGGTGGTGTTATGATCACTGAAACCGATACAGCAGGCATCATCACCTATGCCAATCGTAAGTTTTGCGCACTCACAGGCTACACCAAAGAGCAGCTCATCGGCTCGCCACACAACATCAACAGACATCCAGATATGCCCAAAGCAGCTTTTAAAGGGATGTGGGAAGTCATCAAAAGCGGCAAATACTGGGAAGGTTTTGTTAAAAACATGACCAATGAAGGAAAACACTATCATGTCGTCGTATTTATCAAACCCAAACTGGATGAAGAGGGAAATATCGTAGGCTACATCGCAGGAAGAAAGATCCCAGACAAAGACCTACTCCAAAGAGCCCTCGATCAATACAAAGTCATGAAAAATGATGAGCATTAAGTAAGA
>JAABRH010000110.1 GCA_011391015.1 Sulfurovum sp. | reverse complement strand
ATGCCTCGATTAATATACTCAATGCGGTAGGGACTATCGCCAAAGCCTCTTAATATCCGAACATTAGTTTGGAGTTTCTAGGAAGCTCCGTCATTTATGACGGGGTGGTTCACGAAATAAGCCTTAAGATAAAAATCATACTTTTATTAACTTTTAAAAGAAACCACACTTTTCAGACTGAAAGAGTAAATATATCCTTATCTCATACTTTTAGTGTTCAAGGTCATAATTTTCTTATGAAGATGGATAAAAACTGTGCAGTCAAATCATCGTATGTATTCCCAAACAATGTAAAATGGATATAACTGAAATTTCTGAAGGGAAGACATGAAGAAAAAAGTATTGGTAATCGGTGGTGGTTATGGCGGACTTCGAGCCATAGAATCTCTATGTAAATACAAAGACATAGAGATCACTTTGATTGATAAAAATCCCTATCATTACTTGCAAACGGAGGCTTATGGATATATTGCCGGTCGATTTGACATTCATGATGTTGCCATTGATCTGACCAACTGGTGTCAGGGATTTAAAGGCAGAGTACATTTTGTTCATGGAAAAGCTTGTGCCATAAATTTTCAAGAAAAAAATGTAACTGTAGATAAGATGCATTTGCTTTACGACTATCTCATTATTGCCGTGGGTGCAAAAACGAATTTCTTTGCTTTTATTCAAGGTCTGAGAGAGCACAGTTATGGTGTTAAGAATCTGCAAAGAGCCTATGGCTTTCGACAAGAATTTGAGAATCTCATTTACAATAAGCTGCAGGATGAACAGCAATACACGCAGAGGGAAATAAACATTGCCATAGGTGGAGCCGGACTTAGTGGTGTGGAAGTCGCTGCAGAAATGGCATATGTTCTTCAGACTTACAGTAAGACCATCGGAGACACAGCTAAAGAGATAAATATATATCTTATTGACGGAAGTGAGACTATCCTACCAGGAATGGGGAAATACACCATTTCCAATACCGGAAAAAGGCTGGAAGAACTCGGTGTCAAGATACTTACAAATGCCTTAATACATAATGTTGACGCAGAGTACATCTATTTTAAAAAGGGTGAAAGATTACAATATCATTTTATGATCTTTACAGGAGGCATCAAGGCAGCAGGGCTAAACAATACCATAGAAAATGAGAAAAACGGTCTTAATCAGCTCATCGTCACAACAGAACTCAATATTCAAAACCAAATGGATGTATTTGCAATAGGTGACTGTATTGAAATGAAAGACAGAGAAGGAAATGTGTTGCCTCCAACTGCTCAGATGGCGGAAAAAAGTGCAGAATATGTTGCAAAGACCATTCGAGAACGGATAGATGGAGTTTCATCCAGTCCCTTTGATGGCAATGTTTCGGGAGTGTTCATTGCATTGGGTGGGAAATATGCAGTAGGTGAAATGTTCAAATATATTAAGGTTAAAGGGTATTTTGCCTATGTGCTTAAAAAATATATCACACATGCCTATTACCTTGGTCTTCGCTTGCGTATCAATACAGGATTTAAAAATCGCATCAAATAAAGATTTATCTCCATTCAATGTCAAATGGAACGAGACAAAAATAGCACTTACGATTTAAATTTTGGAAGTCATACTTTTATCATCAAAATCATAAAAACTGGATATAATAATCTCATAAGAATCATTCCATATACAAACGGATACGGATATGCCTCATACTTATGATGCGACATTGATTTTACATAACGAATTACTCTTGGAGCTTTCACAGTTTATCGGTGGAAGTCAAACACGGACATACTCTGATGTTGCCCAAAAAATAGCCTTTGCAGCACACAAAGGTTTGAATCTACCTCGGGCAAGTATTTGGAAACTGAATGCTGCGATAGATACGATGGAGTGTATTGCACTTTGTATCGATGGAGTACTTGTTGAGACTAGCGAATCACTATTGCAGGCAAGTGAGTATCCCCGCTATTTTACTGCCCTGCAGCATGAGCGCTTCATCGTTGCTGCTGATGCTCATACCCATCTAGATACAAGCGAATTCAGCACAGGCTATCTAAGCGAGTATGACATATACTCCATGCTCGATGCCCCCATCCGAAAAAATGGAAAGATTGTCGGTATTTTGTGTTGTGAACAAACACTTCAGCCGCGTTCATGGACGCTTTTGGAGCAAAGTTTTGCAGCCATGCTTGCAGATGCCGCAGGACGTGCACTTGCCGAAGAAGAAGCC
>JAABRH010000011.1 GCA_011391015.1 Sulfurovum sp. | reverse complement strand
TGTGCGTCATTCTCATGGTCCAATTACAATTTCTACACAAAATAATACTACAATTACTATAGACTTTTACAAACAAAGGAATACCATGACTAAAAAACTACTGCTCTCAAACTTACTGAGTCTTTTGATCGTTACTGTTGCCTCAGCAGATGTCTTTTATGATGAAAATCCAACAGAGTATGGCACAATGCCAGGTTCCTCTGGGTTTTATCTGGGTGCAGGATACAGCACTACCAATGTCACAGATGACTATTATGAATATTTCCCGACCCCTCCTCTGTCTGTACAGACTGATTTGGAGTATGATGCGGTGATGCTTCAAGCAGGGTATGAGTACAATCCGTATATTGCATTTGAAATGAGATACTGGGTAGCATTGAGTGATGCATCCTATTCACTCGACAGCAATTTTGCTATCCCTGATCCTCTGCCAGGAAGCTATAGTGACTTTGATGCATTTGGGTTTTATATCAAGCCGATGTACCCCGTGAGTGAACAATTTTCTGTTTATGCCTTGGCGGGTATCGCAGGTGTGTATGTCGATGGAGAACCGGGATGGGATCTGCTCAATGAAAGCGATTTTTCATGGGGGCTTGGTGCTTCCTTTGATCTGACACCGCAGTTTACACTTTTTGTCGATTATGTTCAGCTTTTTGATGATACCTTGGATTATTATTATGGTTCGACGCAGGATACGGCTGTTGATACCATCAACTTTGGTGTAAGTTTCCGCTTCTAGTGGCACTGAGGCTTAAGATACCAAAAGTATCCACGCTGTACCCAGTGTAAGAAAAATGACGGTATTGACCAATGTTATGATACCGCCAACCCTATACACCTCCCCTGCTTCGATGTAGCCACTACCTAGATAAATCACATTGGAAGATGAGCCTTGCGGGGTTATCATAGCATTAAAGTTGGTGGCAAAGAGCAGCATGAACGCCATGAGTTCTGCAGGAACGCCTGCTTGGATGGCGACATTCAAAAATACCGTAAACAATGCGAGCATCTGTGCAGTTTGTGATACGAAAAAATAGTGTATGAGTACATACGAAAGTATCAGAACAACATAGGCAAGCGGCCAGCTAAAGCCTTCTACCATATGTGCTGCATTTTCACCTATCCACCCCATAAATCCAAAGAGATTCAGATAGACTGAAATCGCATAGAGTATAGCAAACCATACAAGAGTAGCAAGCGCCTGACCTTCATGGGTAAGGTCATTGATAGTGAAGATATTGGCTAACATCAGGATGCCTAAACCAAGAAAGGCCACAGCCGTTTTGTTGATAAACGGATAAAAAGACGAAGCGATCCATAATGTCACCATACCTATAAATACCGCTGCCATGATCCATTCGTTTCTGTGAACAGGACCCATCGTATCCAATGCCTTCTGTGCAATTTGCGGTGCATCGGGTGTTTGTTTGACTTCAGGCGGATAGACCTTCATAATCACCCATGGCAACAAGAGATACAGCACAAGCACAGGAACAGAGGCTGCAGTGGCCCATGAAATATAAGTGATATCTACACCAAACTCCTTTGCCATCTTTGCACCGGCAGGATTAGCTGCCATCGCAGTTAGCCACATCGCAGAGGAGATACTTAGCCCCGCCATAGAGGACATCATCAGGTAAGCACCCAGTTTTTTACGAGTGCCGTCAGCTACTTTTGAGCCCGAGTCTGCCGCTAAAGCATTGACAATGGGAAAAAGTACACCTGAACGAGCGGTGTTGCTCGGAAAAGCAGGTGCGATGAGCATATCGGCTGCGATGACGGAGTATGAAAGTCCCAGACTTGTTTTGCCGAATCTTCTGATAATGAGGAATGCAATGCGCTTGCCAAGTCCGGACTTAATCACCGAACTGGCAATCAAAAATGCCACAATGATCAACAATATCCAATCCTCACTGAATCCGCTAAAAGCCTGTCTGGCACTCAGTGTGCCCGTGAGTATCAGTACAGAGACAGCGAGTATCGAGGAGGTAAAGATGGGCATTGCATTGAGTATTACTGCCATGATGGCGGTGATAAAAACGGCAAACAGATGCCATGCCATCTGGGAGTCAAAGGGTAGCTCTGATGGCGGTAGTTTGGTTATAAAGCTCTCCAAGCCAGAGGGTACGGGAAAAAACCAGAGGATGACACCCAAAAGCAAAACCATCATCTGCTTACTGTGTACTTTGGCATGTTGTCTTGCATGTAGCGACATCGTATTCCTTGGTGTATGGGTTTTTTGTATCTACCCACTATTTTAACCAAGAATTGCTTACTTGCTTTGCACTTAGCACTACGGTTGTGATATCATAAAGAGTTATTTTCATTTCATCAGCACAAAGGAGTCATACCATGCAATATGGCAATATGAATCAAAAGTCTGTCAGTAAAGTAGCCAGTCTATTCACTTTAGGCTGCGCTGTATTTATTTTCATCAGTGCTACAAATCTTGAAGCAAGAGAAGCCATCAGCCCTTTAAAACAAGAAACACCGCACAAGGTCTTGAATGAGAAACGGATAGAGGCTGTTTTACAGGAAGCATACACGAAATTCAAGGACAACAACGAGGGGAAAAATGCGGATTACATTAAAGCACTAGCTGTTGTTGATCCTCAAATCTTTGGTATTACCCTTGTCACGGCAGAGGGCAAAGTGTATGAAGCCGGAGACACCAAAGCACTTGTCTCCATCCAGTCTATCTCCAAGGTTTTTACCGCAGCCAAGGTGATGCAGGAAAAAGGAGATACCTTTTTGCAGGAAAAAATCGGTGTCAATGCAACAGGTCTGGCGTTTAACTCCATCATGGCGATAGAACAACACTCAGGCAGCGCTTCCAATCCCTTTGTCAATGCAGGTGCCATTCAGTCTACCAGCTGGGTCGAAGCCAAAGATTCAGATGAGCGATGGATGAAAATAAAAGCCAATATGGATGCCTTTTCCGGACGGGAACTTCCGTTTAATGAAGAGGTCTATCACTCAGAAGTCAATGACAATAAACGCAATCAAGCGATCTCAAAACTGCTTGATGCCTACGGGCGTATGGGCTCAGATCCCCTTGAAGCCACTACAGTCTATACCAAACAGTGCTCTGTTAATATCTCATCCCATGATTTGGGTGTGATGGGTGCAACTTTTGCCAATGACGGCATCAATCCGCTTACACACACGAAAGTGCTTGATGTGCAGTACGTGCCAAGGGTTTTGGCAGTGATGGCAACGGCTGGACTGTATGACAATGCGGGAGACTGGCTTTATCTTACAGGAACTCCTGCCAAAAGCGGTGTAGGCGGTGGCATTTTGGCGATAGTACCGGGGAAAATGGGAATCGGTGTAGTCTCCCCTCCTTTGGACAAGTATGGAAACAGTGTGCGCGGTCAGCAGGCAGCTGCGTACATCATTGAGCAGTTGGGATTGAATCCTTTTGCACAGTAAGGAGTAGATGATGAAAAAAACCTATGCCAAACGCATACTTTTGTCTTTGTGTGCCATCAGTGTTTCAGTTATGGCAGCAGAACAGCTTGATGCTGCCAAGAATGATACCGTAGATGATGATCATGCCTATGAGCCGGTGCAGCATACGAAAAAAGCCACAAGTACACAAGAGGACAATGATTGGAAAATTACCGGTGATATACGTGCAGGGTATGTCAATTATGACTACAGTAATTCGCCTTATAACTTTGATGCCAGTATCAATAAAGGACACAAAAATTCCAAGGGTGTCTATATGATGCCTAAGATTTCCATCACCTCTGCTTCTTATGATGGTTTTTACGCAAAGATTACCGGTGCAGGTGTGACCGATTTTGGACTTAATGATTCAAATTATGAAACACGCACTTTTGCTTTTGGTGCAGATGGTTCATCTTATGGCATTTTACAAGAAGCGTATGTAGCCTACAAAAAAGAGGGACACAAAGTGCTTGTAGGGGCTGAAGAGCTCTCAACACCGATGGTGGACTCAGATGACTGGTACCTTTTGGCAAATACCTTTCAAGTGGCATATTATGCGAACAAAACCATTGAAAATGTGTTGCTTGCAGGTGGGTATTTTTACAAAATGGCCGGTGTATGGGACAGTGGTGCCGATGGTTCTGCGTATCACAGTATGGCAGATGCGAGTTTTGTCGATGTGCGCGATAAAGCCAATGCCAAAGATGGCGGCATCTATACGGGCGTTTTTCAGTACAGTGATGAACTGCACAATTTGCAGATTTGGAATTATTATGCACCCGATTTGTACAATACATTTTTTGCACAGTATGACTATACACAAAAGATTGATATTGTAAAATATGATGCAGGGTTACAGTTGATTGATTTTCAAGAAGTAGGTGCCTTGGCTAGCCATAATTTTACACAGATTGACTACAGCATCATGTCATTGCGTTTAGATGGCAAACTTGATAATGGATTTGATTTTTCTACCGGTGCCTCATTTTTTACTGACGGTGAAGGCACTGGAGCTACGCTTGGTGCTTGGGGAGGATACCCCTATTTTGCTAACGGGATGATATTTCATTTTTTTGAAGCAGGCTCTTTGCAAAATGCAAACTCGTTTAAAGTCCAAGGCGGTTACGACCTCTCAAAACTGGGCATCGACAATCTCTGGGGAGGCGTTCGCTACACCTATTTTGATTTGGATCCAAGCTATTCGCACACGCTAACAGGCTTAAGTCAAGACAAGATGGCTATGCTAGGTTTCAGACTGAGCTACAAACACCCGTCAGGTGCATATGTGACGGGCACGTATGAGACGGTCAACCTGGACAACGAACCCACCATCGCTGCATTTCGTTTGATTGGCGGATATAAATTTTGATGCGTGTTTGCCTTTGTACGCTATACTTTGTGGGATAATTTAACTATGGATGCAAAGGGTGACTCATTGAAAGCTTCAGATCTTTTCGTTAAAGCGCTCGAAAATGAAGGGGTAGAATACATTTTTGGTATCCCTGGTGAAGAAAATCTGGATCTTTTGAACTCCTTAAAAGACTCTTCCATTAAGCTTATCGTGACCCGCCATGAGCAGGGTGCAGGATTTATGGCGGCTACTTACGGAAGGCTTACAGGCAAAGTGGGTGTGTGCATGTCCACGTTGGGACCCGGTGCAAGCAACCTTGTCACCCCTGCAGCCTATGCCAATCTGGGTGCGATGCCCATGATGATGATCACAGGGCAAAAACCCATCAAAAAAAGCAAACAGGGTCGTTTTCAGATCATCGATGTAGTACAGATGATGAGACCCTTGACCAAATACACCAAAACCATCGTTGATGCCAACCTGATTACCTCCATGGTGCGAGACAGTTTTAAGTGCGCCAAAGAGGAACGCCCCGGTGCTGTACATCTTGAACTGCCCGAAGACATCGCTAGAGAATCGTGTGAGTGTGATCTATTTGCCGTACATGAACACTATTATCCTGTGGCATCACAAGGAAGCATTGATGCAGCGTTAAGGATGATATACGCTGCTAAACAGCCACTCATACTCATCGGTGCAGGTGCCAATCGAACACGCATCTGTACAGCTCTAGTGGATTTCATCAACACTTCGGGCATCCCCTTTTTTATGACACAGATGGGTAAAGGTGTTGTGAGTGAGTTTCATTCTTTGTGTTTAGGTACGGCTGCACTGTCACAAAATGATTATCTGCATTGTGCCATCGAAAGAGCCGATTTGATTATCAATGTAGGGCATGATAGTGTCGAAAAACCGCCATTTTTGATGGAAACAGGCGGTACTAAAGTGATTCATATCAACTTTAACGCCTCAAGTGTTGATGCGACCTATTTTCCACAAATGGATGTGGTAGGCGATATCGCCAGTACCGTCGTAGCTTTAACAAAAGCTCTTGTAGTGCTGGAACACTGGGATTTTAGCTACTATAAACGCGTCATCAATGAAGCACAGACACACATTACGGCCTATTTTAAAGATGACCGTTTCCCGCTTTTACCACAACGGCTCATCAAAGGCATCCGTGATTTGATGCCTCAAGACGGGATTGTTGCGCTTGATAACGGGATGTATAAGATTTGGTTTGCGCGCAACTATAAATGTTTCGAGCCCAACACCCTGCTGCTTGACAACGCTTTGGCAACCATGGGCGCAGGGCTTCCCTCTGCTATTGCAGCTAAACTGGTCTATCCTCTAAAAAAAGTCATCTGTGTGTGTGGTGACGGCGGTTTTATGATGAACGCACAAGAGCTTGAAACGGCTGTACGCTTGGGCATTGACTTAGTGATTATTGTCATCAACGATGGCGGCTATGGGATGATCAAGTGGAAACAAGAAGGGATGGGATTTACAGGGTTTGGACTCGATTTTAAAAACCCTGACTTTGTTCAGTATGCACAAGCCTATGGCGCTAAAGGGTACCGCCCCGCTTCAGCGCCTGAGTTTATGGTGATGCTCGAAGAGGCTTTAGATGCCAAAGGAGTACATCTGATTGATGTGGCGATAGACTATTCACTCAACCACACCATACTCAATGAGTTACTAGAAAACAAAAGCTGTTTAATTTAAGAAGGAGAAATATTTATGAATATGATACAAGTAGCATCACCCTACGATGGGCATCTTTTGGATGAGATACAACTTCATACACAAGAGGATGTGGAACAAGCACTTAATCGTGCAAGAGAAGTGTTTGATGACCAGAGCAGATGGCTGTCTAAGTATGAACGCGTAGCTATCTTGCAAAAAACGGTTGCAATCATGTCCTCACGTATCGAAGAGTTGACACTCATTGCTGCCAATGAAGGCGGTAAACCCTACATGGACTCAAAAGTCGAAGTCGAACGCGCCATCAACGGAGTAAAGCTCGCCATAGAACACCTAGGGGCTTTTGAGGGCAAAGAGATCGCCATGGGACATACCAAAAGCTCAGCCAACCGCATCGCCTACACCATGAAAGAACCCATCGGGGTAGTGGCTGCCATCTCTGCCTTTAACCATCCGCTTAACCTTTGCGTACACCAAACCATTCCTGCCATTGCAGTAGGTTCACCCGTCATCATCAAGCCCTCTTTGCTTACACCCATGTCTACACTGAACTTTGTCAACATACTCTATGAAGCAGGATTGCCCAAAGCATGGTGTCAGGTACTCATCACTGAAAATGAAGAGAGCCAACACCTCGCCACTCACCCTAAAGTAGACTACCTTACTTTCATCGGTTCAGCTAAAGTCGGCTGGTTTTTGAACTCCAAAGTAGCTGCAGGTACACGTGTAGGGCTTGAACACGGTGGGGTCGCACCTGTTATCGTCGAACCTGATGCCAACTTGGATGAACTCATCCCTGCTCTAGCCAAAGGGGCATTTTACCATGCGGGGCAAGTGTGTGTCTCTGTGCAGCGCATCTATGTGCACCACAGTGTTGTCCAAGAGGTGACACAGCGTCTAAGCATCGCAGCACAAAAGATGGTAGTGGGTGATCCGCTTGACTCCAAAACCGAGATAGGCCCACTCATCAGCCATAAAGAAGTAGACCGCATCGATACATGGGTACAGGAAGCCGTAGAAAGTGGGGCGACAATGGTATGCGGCGGCCAAAAAGTGGGTGAGAGTTGCTACACGGCTACGCTTCTTCTTAACCCAAGCAAAGATGCCAAAGTCAGTACCAAAGAGGTCTTTGGTCCTGTTGCGTGTATCTACAGCTATGACAACATCGAAGAAGCACTGGATGCAGCAAATAGCTTAGAGTTTTCCTTTCAGGCTTCGGTGTTTACCAAAAACATCGACACCGCCCTGCACGCCGTAAGACGCCTCAATGCCACCGCGGTGATGGTCAACGACCACACAGCCTTCAGAGTAGACTGGATGCCCTTTGGAGGTGCCAAGGCATCCGGACTCGGTCTAGGTGGCATCTCCTACTCGATGGAAGAGATGAGCAAAGACAAGTTGATGGTCATCAAATCAAGCGCGCTTCTGTAATTTCTTGAGATAAATAGCATCAACACACCCTCTTTGTTGAGGTGTGTTACACTAAAAGCTTATCTGTTTCATGTTAGACTTTCATTTTTTAAAGCACGTCCTTATCGCTTAACTGGATAAAGCAGGGCCCTCCTAAGGCCTAGCTCGAGGTTCGAGTC
This sequence comes from Sulfurovum sp., assembly GCA_011391015.1. Lineage (GTDB taxonomy): Bacteria > Campylobacterota > Campylobacteria > Campylobacterales > Sulfurovaceae > Sulfurovum. The sequence continues at coordinate 27,056 of JAABRH010000011.1, read as the reverse complement.
CTCGTGGGGACACCATCATAATTGTAGATGTATGATATTTTTAGATATCAGTACATAAACACTCTTTAACCGCTTTTTCCTGCTATACTAACACCTATACAAAAACACAAAGAAACTAAAGACGCATGGCAAAGAAAAAGAAAAAATACTTCATCAAACTAAATAACAAAATCCGTACCTATTTTAACGGCATGCCTTTTGAAGAAGGGGTTGCTACACTGAGTGAAGACAAGCTCATCGAGCTGGTGATGCTGCTTGAACTGAGTCTTTCTTCACATACGAAAGAAGAGATGATACGCGCACTCAGACGGGTATGGAGCGAAGCGGATGCAAGACCGCGGGAGATGATAGTCTCTTATCTGACCCAGAGTTACAAAGCGATCCCCTATGCAGGAGGCATCAACAAACGCCCCACCGATAAAGTCGATACCGTCCTGCATATCTTAGCTGACATACCCCACAGCAGACAGGAAGAGAACCAACTGCTTGAAGCGTTCATCGAAGTAAAGAGTGCGAAGATCACCGAAGAGAAAGTGCTTGCAAAACTGAGCTACCTTCGCATGAAAGAGAAGCTGCATACTTTAGAAAAAGAGCTTGATGTTGTCTTTAATGCACTGAATGAGATGGAGTTTTACCACAGTTTTACCTTTGCGCTTCCTAGTTTTGATTTTAACAAACTGCTACTATGTACGTCTCCTACGTTGAGCATGGATGAACTCTGGGGTTTAGAGAAAGATGCCATACTCACAAGACTTCAAACCATCAAAGAAGAGTGTATCGGGCGAAAAAAAGCTGAGATAGAAGAGTTTCTTGTGTCTCTACACACAGCTAAACATCCTTACTTGAATGAAAAAGAGATTAACACCGCACTAAGGGGGATGACGCCTGAGACCCTGCTCTATCATGCGCCTATCGGGTTTGAGACTGTGGAAAGGATAGTGACAGATATCAGCGACAAATATGATGTATATGAGAGCACCGATCATGTCATGATCGAAAAAGAGAAGTTTGATGATCTCTTTGGCACGGAAATTCGCTATATGACATCAGTCTCTTATGAAAAGCAGTTTTTGTATAACCTACTCTGGCGAGGCAAAGAACTTCCCATCAAAGAGGACATCAACAGGGTCAACGATGATTTGTTGGCACATTTCAGGGTTGCTATCAATGACATCATCGAAGAGATGGAAGAAGAGAGCCAAAAACTGGGTATCTCTGCAGAGAAGATACACGAATTTATAGTACGCTTTGTAGAACCGCAGATACGCTCTTCTGGGTTGCTCAAACTCAAAGAGAAGAGCAAACGGCGCATCTTGTTTCACTTTGGTGAGTACCTTAAACCCTTGCTGGAGAAGTACAAACAAGAAGAGCTGTTGGCAAAGACCATCCGTGACTTTAAGAACCTCTTTCCGCTTGCGCGTGAGCTGAAGCGTAGCATCGTTTTCCATGTTGGGCCGACCAACTCAGGAAAAACCTACCAAGCCCTCAAGCAACTTGAATCTGCCACCACAGGATACTATCTGGCTCCACTGCGTCTTTTGGCACTTGAAGGCTACGAGAACCTTAAAAGTGTCGGGGTGCACGTCTCACTCATCACTGGTGAGGAAGAGATCATCGATGAAGAGTCTACGCATATCTCTTCTACCATCGAGATGATGAACGCTTCTGTGGATGTGGATGTCTGTGTCATCGATGAGATACAGATGATAAGCGACAGAGACAGAGGCTGGGCATGGGCTAATGCCCTTATGGGCGTGCCTGCAAAAAAAGTCATCCTCACAGGCTCCATTGATGCGCTCAAAGCTGTAGAAGAGCTGTGTGAATACCTTGAAGAGCCTTTGGAAGTGGTTCATTTTGCGCGTAAAAATGAGCTGGTGATGCTGGAGTACGCTACCCCCATCAAGAAGATAGAACCCCAAACGGCTGTTGTGGCATTTTCCAGACGTGATGTACTCTCACTCAAGCAGCAGTTGGGAGAAATGTACCCTGTCTCAGTCGTCTACGGCAATCTCTCTCCTGAGGTAAGACGTGAAGAAGCAAGACGATTTAGAGAAGGCGAAAGCCAGATACTTGTTGCCACCGATGCCATCGCAATGGGGCTTAACCTTCCCATCAAAACCCTGCTCTTCTCTAAGGATAACAAATTTGACGGTCTAAGAAGACGCGAACTGCTCGCTACAGAAGTACAGCAGATAGCAGGACGTGCAGGACGGTACGGATTTGAAGAAAAAGGCTTTGTCGGGGCTTTGGATGAGAATGCACTGGAGGTCATAAATGCTGCGTTTCATGCACCGCTTCCTGACATCAAACTGCCTGTTTCCGTCATGGCAAGTTTAGAGCATGTCATGCTCATCGGTGAGATACTTGAGACAGAAAATATCTTGGAGATCTTAGCTTTTTTTGCGGACAACATGGAGTTTGAAGGCCCTTTTGTGGCTGCCAACATAGACTCAATGCTCGAAGTGGCTGCTATCGTGAGTGAATACAAGCTGGATCTCAAAACACGCTACTACCTCTCCTGCGCACCCGCTAGTATCTCTTCGGCATACATAGAATCGGTGTTTCACCGTTATGTGCGACAGATCGAAGCAGGCGGAAAAGTGCTTTACATTCCACCGCGCGACCTACCCTCTTTTGCTCAAACCAATGACATGCTGCTCAATGCTGAAGACAGGGTAAGGGAGATCTCTCTTTATCTGTGGCTTTCGTTTAAATTTCCAGATATCTTCCAAGACACCAAACAAGCCATGGAAGCCAGAGTACGCCTCAACAACTTTATCGAAAACTCTCTACGCCAAGGGATGTTCACCAAACAGTGCCGAAAATGCGGTAAAGTGCTTGATTTTTCGTATAGATTTTCCATCTGTGACGAATGTCACAACCAAAGTAAACGCGGTGGCACAACTAGTTTTGGCGGTTACAGAGGACGAAGAAAAAAGTAAGATATTTATAAATATTACATGGAGTCCTGATGGCAGAAAAATTTACCGTAACACAAGAGACTACCCTCTTACCCTATCTCTTTTCAACGCTTAGTGCATGGCCAAAAAAAACCGTCAAACAGCGTCTGCAAGGACGTTCTGTTGCCGTAAATGGTACAGTCACGACTCAACATGACGCATCTTTGCATATCGGCGATGTGGTCGAAGTGGGTGTGGTGAACAAAGTTTCCAGTCAGGAAAAAACACTAGAAAAACTTCACATACTCTACCAAGACAGAGAAGTCATCGCTATCAATAAACCCGCAGGACTTTTGTCCGTCAGTACCGCCAGTGAAAACAAAAACCATGCACTGGCTCTTTTAAGAAATCAACTCTTACGCGGGAAAAGCCAAGTCAAACTCTGGCCCGTACACAGACTAGACAGGGACACCTCAGGCATCCTGCTTTTTGCCACCTCCAAGGAACTCAGAGAAGCCGTGATGGACAACTGGTCGAAGTCCGAAAAAGTCTATCTGGCAATCACAGAAGGCACACCCAAAGAAGCAAACGGAAGCATCAACGAGCCTTTGCGCTTAGATGAAAAACTCTACCATATGCACGTTGGTAAACACAAAGATGCCAAACCTGCCCTCACCCACTATAGAGTCATCAAAAACACCACCACACGCTCTTTGCTTGAAGTAAACATAGAAACAGGCAGACAACACCAGATCCGCGCCCACATGGCATGGCTAGGATGCCCCATAGTAGGCGATGAACGCTATGGCACTAAAGGTGATAAGATGGGACTTCATGCCATGCGACTCAAATTTGTACATCCTGTTACGAAAAAAGAGATATGTTTGGAGGTGGATGCACCTAAAGAGTTTTATGGGTTGTTGGATTAGATACAACTCAATTTGGCTTGGTTGTCAGATGCTATTACGCGATGACCTGATAACGTTTTTTGAATGAAGCATTCACAAAACAATTCAAAGGAAGCAAGACATGAAAAACAGATTGATGGTTACTCTTGGTGTAGTACTTTTGGCAGGGACGTCTTCTTATGCTATCGATGCAAAATACCGCCAGCTACTTGAGCGTTCCGGTTGTACGCAGGTAAGTGAAATGCAAGGTTGCGATATTCACAAAAGCAAGGCAGAAAATGCCAAAGCAGGTTTTGGTACTCAAACTTCTACACAGAATACACAAGCCAGCAGTTCACCTTACAGTGGTACTTATAAAGCGATTGGACCGACAGGTTTACTGGTAGCTACTATCACTATTGATGCCAAAGAACATGTCAAGGTCAACGGTAAAGCAGCCAAAGCCTCTCGCAGTGATGGTGCACTGGTGTTCAAACAAGGATTTATCACCTTCACTATCCAGGGCGATCCTCATCTAAAAAATGAAAACAGCTGGTATGACTCTGATGCCAAGACCAAAGGTCCCATCCACACCAAATAGACAAAATACACAGACAGTGGGTTACATTTCAGTATGGTAGCTCACTGTTCTACCTAGTTTTGGTTATACTGTTTTTAATGTAGAAGTCACGCAGATAAAATCTGTTAAGCAAAAACAAACCACAAACTACCAAATCTTATCAAATTCAGGTCTGTATTCCAAGTGTTAGTTTGGGAATGAGTCTATCTACTACTTGTTTTTAATCACTAATTGTAGTATAATGTAGATACAAAAGGATACACTATGAAAAAAGCAATTAATATCCGTATTGATGAGGATTTATTAACGGATTTGGACTCTTATGCTCATGAGTTGGAGCGTTCAAGAACGTATATAATTGAAAAAGCGGTAAGTACCTATTTTGATACTTTGGATGAGATGATTGCAGATAAACGCATCGATGAACTCAAAACTGGAAAAACTGAAGTGTATTCCCTTCAAGAAGTAGCCCAAAGACTAGGCCTTAGTTAATGTACAAAATCATTATTCCAAAATCTGCGTTTAAAGAATTGGAAAAGATAGATTACCAAAACCAAAAGCTAGTTTATTCAAAAATACTAGACTTAGAAAAAGGCTTATTTGAAACAGACAAATCTCTTAAAGGTAAACACAAGGGGAAGTTTCGAAAAAGAGCGGGTGATTACAGGATCGTTTATTTCAAAGAAAATGATATTTTAGTGATCACCTTAATCAGAATAGCGCATAAAAAAGAAGTGTATTGAAGTACACATTAGAAAAATAAGGACATCCCATCAAAGCATTTGAAAAATTAAATCTACATCCCGACATTCTCAAAGCAATCGCAGGGTTGAAGTATGAAGAGACGACTGCCATACAAGCCAAGGTCATACCTGTTGCCATGAAAGGTCTGGATGTACTGGGTGCATCGAAGTCAGGTACAGGCAAAACGGTTGCCTATGTGCTTCCTTTGCTCAACAAACTGCAAAAGATCGTCAAAAAAGAGGAGAAAGTTGCGCGCGCGCTCATCATCGTGCCTACCATCGAGTTGGTGGATCAGGTCTCCCGCACCATCTCGGATCTGAGCAAGTATCTGCCTATTAAGAATGTCAAGATACAAGGCGGCATCCCCAAAGCCACACAGCTTGCAAGGCTCTCTGAGGGTGCAGATATCATCGTGGCGACACCCGGACGCTTGCAAAACTTCATCGATGAGAAAAAAATAAACCTGGAGTACATCAACACCATCATACTCGATGAGGCAGATACGATGCTGGAACTTGGGTTTTTAGCTGAGATAAAAGCCATACTCTCACAGTGCAAAAAACCCAAACAGATGATGATGTTCTCTGCCACGGTTTCGCAAAACATCAAAAAACTGGCAAAAGAGTTCATGCATGATGTAGCGGTAGTAGAAGTAAGCCATAGACGTGATGTGGTGGAGTTCATCGCACACCGTGCCTACAAAGTGGACAAAAAAAGAAAAGCCGAACTCACCGCAAAACTCATCACCGATATGGGACTTGAACAGGTGCTTTTGTTTGCCACTACCAAAGAATCCGCCAATATCATCTACGAGTATCTCAAATCCCAACATATCCGCACTTCTATCATACACGGCGACATAAATAGAGGGGCGAGAGCCAAATCGCTCGCACTGCTTAAAAGCGGTAAAACGCAGGTTTTGGTCGCAACGGACATCGCAGCGCGTGGCATCGACATCAAAGAACTTGCCATGGTCATCAACTACGATATGCCTGAAGGTACGGATGACTTTACGCACAGAGTGGGCAGAACAGGTAGAGCCAATCATAAAGGAGAGAGTATCTCGCTTTTGACTATACATGACTATGATTTTTTTACGACGATGGAAAAACATCTGAAGCTGAACATCAAGAGAGACATCTATGAAGGGTTTGAACTCACCGACAAACAGCCTAGACAAAAACGCCAGATCAAAAAGAAGCTGAGTGAGAAAAAAGGCAAGATAGACTACGATAAGATACGCAAATACACTTACGCCGCACAAAAAAAGAAAAAACAGGAAACTGCAAAGAAAAAGTAAAAACTTTTCTTTGCAACGCTACTAGAGTGATTCGACGGGACGATCAAACAGTCTTTGTACCGGACGCTCGTTGTCAACATGGTATTGAATAATAAAATGACTAAGACAAAATACTTTTACAGCAACGGCGCAAATACTTTCATAATGTTTTCAAACGCTTCACGCAGTTTAGATGGTCTTTTCATACCTTTAGCCGATTGCGCCATCAAGCCTTTCATCCAAGCCTCCATGCTATGGATGAAGGCTGCAGAATATACAAAGGTGACTACTTCGTAGTTAAGAAAAAGACTGCGGTTGTCAAAATTGACCGAGCCTACCATGCCGCCGGTGTGATCAAAGAGTATGGCTTTGGCGTGAAGCATCTTTCCTTCATACAGAACCACATCTGCACCGATCTCATCAAGCTCACGCATATAGGGGCTTCTTCCCATATCGGCAAGCAGATGGTCAGAATCTTTAGGCGTGATGAGTTTGACATCCACCCCTTTATGGTGCGCGATGATCAGTGCCTGAATCATATTTTCATCGGGAACAAAATACGGTGTCACAATCCAGATACGTTCTTTGGCATTGTAAATGGCGTTTAACAGCGCCTCATAAAGAGCATCCCTTTGGATATCCGGCCCAGAAGGTACAACCTGTGCAGTGGTATCTCCTTCAAAGACTTCAACACAGTGCAGTTGGCTACTGAGTTCTTCTTTGGTCGCAAATGCCCAGTCGTTTTGAAAGATATGATAAAAATGGTAAACAGACGGACCTTTGAGGAAATAGAGCAAATCTTCCCAGCGTTTCGTTTCATCCTCTTCACCCATATAGTCATTACTCAGATTCATACCGCCGCTGAGTAAAATTTTCTGATCAAAGAGATAGATCTTTCGGTGGTTTCTGAGATTGACATAATTTTGAAACGGTCTTTTGAGCATGGGGGTAAAAAAGGCGACCTCTCCGCCTGCATCCCTCAGGGCTTTAAACCCTTTTTGACTGAAATTGGCAGCCAAAGAACCTACCAGATCCAAAAGAAGCCTGACTTTGACGCCCTCTTTGGCTTTTTGGGTCAATGCTTCAAGCAAGACTTTTGTTGTCTCATCAAACTCAAAAACATAGGTACAAAAATCGATCTCATACTCAGCAAGTTCTATCTGCTCAAGTATAAGCCTATATGCCTCTGTACTGTCAGTAATCAGTGTACAGGTATTGCCTTTGGTCGCAGGGGGGATGCCATTTTGGTGCAACAGATTTTGCAGCGCATGATGGGGATCGTTTGATTCGTAGGAGGCATTCTGTTCCATGTCATTAAAGGTGACATACTCTTTTTTGTATTTGGATTCACGTTTGCGTATGCCGATGAGAAAGTACAATGGTGCAACAATATAGGGAAAGATAAAGATGGAAAGCATCCACGAGAGCATACTTGTGGGTGAACGTTTCTGGTAGAGTATGTGACCTATAGCAGAGAAGATAAGTATCCCTCCAAGCAGTACCAAAATATAGGTAAATACAATATACAGAGGTGTTATATCCATCTAAGATCCTTATAATAACAGTGATTATAACACAATGCAAGAGGGAGAAAGTCAAGGTAAATAGAACTTGACTTTCTTGGAAGCGTATTTTATTTAGAGGTGGCGAAAAATTTCCATACGATACCCGCTAAGAGTGCTCCGGCTATAGGTGCAGCCCAAAATACCCAGACTTGGGAAAGGGCAGCCGTATCGGCAAATAGTGCAGCAGCTATACTTCGAGCAGGGTTCACTGAAGTGTTGGAGACAGGGATGGAAATAAGGTGAATCAGTGTTAATCCAAGACCGATAGCAATAGGTGCAAATCCCGCTGGTGCTTTTTCATCTGTTGCACCTAAAATGATAAACAAAAACATAAAGGTTAATACCACTTCTGTGATGATGACAGAGACAAGGCTGTATTTACCAGGAGAAAGTTCTCCATAGCCGTTACTAGCAAAACCGCCTGCTTCAAAACCTGTCTGCCCTGAAGCGATCATATAGAGTACAAATGCTCCAGTTACACCACCAACGACTTGCGCGACGATGTATGGAAGCAACTCTTTGGTTTCAAATTTGCCTGCTGACCATAGCCCAAAAGAGACTGCTGGATTGAAATGCCCTCCAGAGATATGACCTACGGCGTAAGCCATCGTAAGCACGGTAAGACCAAAAGCAAAAGCGACACCCATAAACCCAATCCCAAGTTCAGGAAATCCTGCTGCTAAAACGGCTGAACCGCATCCGCCAAGTACCAACCAAAATGTACCGAAAAATTCAGCACCCAATTTTTTACCCAATGTCATGTTCTTCCTTTTTAAATTAATATGATAAAACCACTTATTGTAGCAAAATTTTAAAACATATCGTACACTTTAAATCTATTTTGCTTAGGCATGTGAACTGGTATGCGGCACATTTATTTTCGTGTTATTGTTTTCTTGGCTTGAGTTCTTGTTCTTTGGCTCATTGTTAGTTTTGGGTACAGGTAGAGGTTGTGTGCTTGTATTTGTTTCTTGCTGTTTTTTATGCAGTGTTATGACAAGAAAACCGTTTTTAAATTCGCTTTTAAGTGTACTGGCATCTGCATCACTTGGCAAAGAGTGGCTTCGCTGCACCATACTGACAAAATGCTCTTGGGTTTGATTTTCTTTTTTGCTCGAGTCAGTACTGACTTTCATGTGTAAAATACCGTTTTCGATAGTGACAGAGATTTGACTGTCTTGGTTTTCTTTAACCTGTGTATTGTATTCATAATATCCGCCTTTATCTTCAATTAGTGAAGAAGTGCCGCCAAAGGAAGCAGGCGGTGTATTGATGAACTGCTGTGTGCGCTCTTGAGCGTGTTGATGCATCCGTTCAAAGAGTTTGTCCATCACTTTTTGCATCTGGTACATTTCCCTAAAGATATCATCACCAAAAGGATCATTTGCCTGCAAAGTACCTGCAAACATCAAAGGCAAGAGTAAAAATGATAGTTTTTTACCGAACATCATGTGCTCCTTGTTTTAAATGGTATAGAGAAATTGTAAAAAATCAAGGTTAATCGTTTTTTAATATATAATACATCCCAAAACAGCGATAAATTGCTTCAATATTAAGGTATATAATGATAGAAAACGGGTTTGTCTATGTTGCAGTGTTAATGGTGACAGCAGCTTCTCTTGTATTATTAGAGAAAAAGACACATGCCAAGATCTTTGCCTATCTTCCTGCAATCGTGATACTCTATTTTGTTGTGATGCTCTTTTCCACTTTTGGTTTGTGGCAAAAAAATGACTCTACCCACAGCGCCTACAGTGTGCTCAAAAATTCCCTGCTTCCTTCTATGATATTTCTGATGCTCCTTGGTGCAGACCTGAGGGAGATTGTGAAAATGGGTAAAAAAATGTTAGCGACATTTTTTTTGGCTTCACTCAGTATCGCGATAGGATTTATCGGGATGTTTACTCTTTTTCAAACCTATTTTCCACCTGAAGCATGGAAGCCGTTTGCCGCACTGTGTGGGTCTTGGATGGGCGGTACAGGCAATATGATAGCTATACAAGGTGCCCTCAATGTACCTGATTCGGCTATGGGATATACCTTGCTGATAGATTCTATAGATTACGCGTTATGGGTGATGATACTGTTGGCGCTCGTGCCTTTTGCAAAACGTTTCAATGTCTGGAGTCATGCCGACACCTCTGTCATACAAAAAGTAGGTGAAACTCTTTTAGCCAAAGAGTCTCAAAAAATGCCCATCGATTTTGCTTCTTTGTTTTTCCTCTTTGCTTCATCTCTGCTTGTCTCCGCTTTGTCGCATATGCTTGCAACTTCTTTGCCAGGCAGTGCGTATCTTACTGCTCAGACATGGGAGGTGATCATCGCTACGCTTGCTGGTATACTCTTTGCGATGACACCACTGGCTAGGCTTGCCGGAGCATCAGAAGTGGCCAATATAATGTTGTATGTCATGGTTGCGCTGATTGCCAGTCAGGCAAATTTTGAAGAGCTTACACAGGCACCTCTGTATATCTTTGCGGGGTTTATTGTACTGGCTATCCATGCGGGTATCATGATACTCTTTGCTAAACTCTTTAAACTTGATCTTTTTAGCATCGGTGTAGCCTCTTTGGCAAATATCGGCGGTGTCGCCTCAGCTCCCATCTTGGCTTCAGCCTACTCCAAAGCCCTTATCCCCATCGGTGTACTCATGGCAATGATGGGCTACATTATCGGAACTTTCGGAGGTCTGATGGTGGGTAAAGTATTAGAGATCATAGCAGGTTCATAGATGAAGATAAAAACCATACACACACACATACTCAGAGCGCCGCTCAAAACCCCTTTTGTGACTGCTTTGCGTCGGGTCGAAGTTTTGGAAGATCTGGTTGTCATCATAGAGTGCGACAATGGTTTGGTCGGGTATGGTGAAGGTGCGCCCACACCACAGATAACAGGTGAGACCATCGGTTCCATGGTGGCAACGATTGAGTTTATCAAACCCCATCTACTTGGTAAGGAGATAGATGATTTTGATACACTGCTTAAAGCAGTACATACCTTGATTGTCAAAAACACCACAGCCAAATCGGCACTTGAGATAGCCCTGTATGACCTTAAAGCCAAATCATACAATCAACCGCTTTATGCTATGTTGGGCGGTTCTAAAACCGTATTTGAGACTGATATCACCATCAGTATGGGCAATACACAGCAGATGATAGCAGACAGCCTTCATGCGGTGGAACTTGGGTATAAAACCTTGAAGATAAAGATAGGTGACAATCCAAACAATGACGCTGCCCGTATCATTGCTCTGCATGAAACATTAGGCAAAGATATCACCCTGAGACTGGATGCCAATCAGGGTTGGAGTGCTGGGGACGCAGTGAAATTGTTATACACCTTAGAGAACAAAGATATAGTTGCCGAGTTTATAGAGCAACCTGTACCCGCTGATGATTTAGAAGGACTAAAGTACATTAAAGAGAGAGTGCAGACCCCTGTTTTGGCCGATGAGAGTATTTTTAGTCTCAAAGATGCCAAGAAACTTCTTGAAATGCAAGCCATTGATTATGTGAACATCAAGCTCGCCAAAACAGCCGGTATCAGTCAGGCTTTGGCTTTGGCAGATTTATCGCAATCCTTTGGTGTGAAGTGCATGATGGGCTGTATGCTTGAGGGACCCATCGCTGTGGCGGCAGGGGTACATGTCGCGTCAGCCAAGGCGGATGTGATTACGATGCTCGATCTGGATGCGGTGAGTCTGCTGGCTTCACATCCTGTAACAACTTCAGTTGTGTTTAATGAAAGCGAGATTATCCTCAGTGATGATTTTGGTTTGGGAGTCTCTTTGTGTTAGTTGTTGGTTAATCATTTATTTTCCAATGATTTATAGTTAGTCGTTATAATAAACTTAAGAAAGAGATATTCTTTCGGGACTGGTCTGGAATCTTTTACTCCTTGTCCAAAAATTGTAAAATTTCATGTTTGTCTAGGCAAAGTCCGTCTTTTTTAGAAGAGGCATTTTTCATGTTTGTTGCTTCTTTTAAATTTGTATTTCTGTTCAAATGTAACCCCTAATCTCTCACTGTTTAGCCCTTCATTTACTACTTTACTCTAAATTGATTACAAAATAGACAATCAACGCAATGTCAAAAGTATATATTTAAGGCTATAATCAATTATGCGATACAAGATGGAGGAGGAATAAAGTACAATGTTAGAAAAATCGACAAAACTTCATAAAAAATTTTGGGATATTTTTGCACAGCAAGATAGACATAAAATCGATGAGTTTCAACGCTATATGGATAAGTTTGCTGTGAATTTCAATCTTTATAAAGACGGTAATTTTATAGAACAGTCTCTGCCTTTTGATGTCATTCCAAGGATTATCCCAAAAAAAGAGTTTAACAAGATAGAAAAAGGACTGATTCAGCGTGTGACTGCATTGAACCTTTTTTTAGAAGATTTGTACACCGATGCCAAGATCGTCAAAGACGGTGTTATTCCCAAAGAGTTTATAGAGAGCGCCAGTGGATTTCTCAAAGAATTTGTCGGTTTTTCACCGTCCAAAAAAGTCCGAACACACATCAATGGCATAGACCTTGTGAAAGATTCTTCAGATGATGAGTGGGTCATCCTTGAAGACAACCTGCGTGTTCCAAGCGGTGCGAGCTATCCGCTCTCCATACGTGATACCTATAGAAAAATCTATCCTGATTTTTTTGAAAATCTTAAAATAGAACCGATTAAAAATTATCCTAAAATCATTACCGATGCCATGGAATATGTGAACACCGGCGGCATCAATGTGGTCTTGACCCCGGGAAGATTCAACTCAGCCTACTATGAACACAGCTACCTCGCACAGGAGATCGGTGCGCAGCTTGTTCGTGCACATGAGTTGGTGGTTATCGATAAAAAGGTTTATTTTAAAAACTACAACGGAAAAAAAATACGCGTCGGAGCGATTTATAAACGCCTTGATGATGAATTTTTGGATCCGAAATTCTTCAATCCTGACAGTCTTATCGGTGTTCCAGGTTTGGTTGAAGCGTATCTTGCCGGCAATGTGGCATTGTTGAATGCCATCGGAAATGGTGTCTCCGATGATAAAGGCATCTATTACTTTGTGCCAAAGATGATAGAGTATTATTTGAATGAAAAGCCCATCTTGAAAAATGCACCGACCTATCTGCCCTATTTTAAAGAAGATATGGATTATGTGATGGACAATATGGAAAAACTGGTCATTAAAGATGTTGCTGAAGCGGGTGGTTACGGTGTGTTATTTGGACACTCGCTCACAGCGATACAAATCAAAGACCTTAAAGCAACCATCAAAGCTGAACCACGAAGGTTTATTGCGCAGGAACTGATAGAGTTTTATGATGAAAAGTGTTATCTTGACAGAAAACTTCAGGACAGAAAAGCCGATTTCAGAGCCTATGTAGTCATGGGGGAAGAGGTAAAGGTTTGGAACTGCGGTTTGACACGCTATGCTTTGCAAGAGGGAAATTATCTGGTCAACTCTTCACAAGGCGGCGGCTTTAAAGATACTTGGGTTATGGAGTTATAAGATGGAACAGTTATTGACAGCAAATGTAGCCAGCAGTATGTACTGGCTTGGCAGATATCTTCAAAGATTGGAGGGAACCCTGTATGAAATCAACAAAGCCTATGATCTGATCATCGATGTTGATAGAAAAGCGGGTACCGCCTTGTATAAAAAATTCAATATTGATCTCAAATATGTAAGTGCAATGGATTTCTTGCATAAAGCCATCAGGGGAAAACATCCTGCAAACTTGGGAGAGATGATGCTTCAGGCAAGAGAAAACGCCATCATCTCACGCGCCTACATCGACAGTATTGCCTTTGGTGAGATTATCGCGCTGAATAATATGTTTCAAACCCTGCAAACAAAGCGAAGCCACATTGACTGCAATGATTTGGACAAAGCACTCTCTTTGATACTTATTATTTGGGGTGCACACGCACACAGAGGTCACAGAAGAAGCAGTGATTATTTTTTCAAACTGGGCAAACTGGTCGAAGAGGTCGATCTGCGTCTGAGACTGGGTAAAGAAAAAGCCATGACAGAGCTCATCTTGAAAGAGATCAATGCGGCGATTCAAATACTTAATCCGGATTTGGATATATTTGAAAACTGTCCGGAAGAATATATCGAAGAGATACCCTATTCTATCGTGGAATGTATCTACGCTACGATTGATAAACTGATCATAGAAGAGTAACAGTCAGCTATTGCTGGCTTTGCATCTGACTCCGTATGGCATTGGCGAGCCTTTTTTTCTCCGTATCTTCTTGTCTGACATCTACCATGACAGACAATTTACTCTCACCGCTGCTCATGACCACACCTTTGAGTGGTGAGATATCGTGGTAATCTCTTCCTGAACCTAAAAGGATATGCTGTTCTTTAGGAATAAGATTGTTTGTAGGATCAAAGTCTATCCAGCCGGCGTTGGGAATGTAGAGGCTAAACCATGCATGTGAGGCATCTACACCAAATAGTTTCTCTTTTCCCTCCGGTGGCAGTGTTTCGATGTAACCGCTTCTGTACTGTGCGGGTAAACCGATGCTGCGCAACGCAGAGATGGCAAACTGTGCAAAATCCTGACAGACCCCTTTTTTGGCTTCAAAGATCTTTTCAACCGGTGTTGTAATATCTGAAAACCCCGAGACAAAGTCAAAATCAGTAAAGATACGCTCCATAAACTCCTGCGTTGCTTCAAAAAGATCTCTATTCTTGGCAAAAGACTTGAGGGCATATGCCTTGATGGACTCTGAAGCATAGGGAATCAATGCAGATTCAAAAAGGTATTGTTTGGCAAAGACATCATCGATTTGAAAATGCGAGAGTCTATCCAGCGCTTTGCCATAGGTGATACTTTTGAGTTTAATGTGTTCGATATGTTTTTCCATTCGTTCCGGGAAAAGTTCTACCTTTGATCTGCCTGTAACTGATAATGTATGGTGAGGCTCTCTAATGAGCATATGGGTTGTGTTGTTGCCAAACATATCTGTAAATTCGTACGCCTCAAATACTGATGGAGAGATTTCCATAGAAAAATCCAAAAGTTTTTGGTAGGATGTTGTTTTGGGTTTGAGTCGTGCGAGGTTGTGGCTAAACGTTACATTGTGCTGATAGACAAACTCTGTTTTGTGGAAAATATCATAAATCATTTTATTCACCGTAGTGTGCAAAGTAGGTATTGGAAAACTCGTTGGAGCATGCCAAAAAAAGATCAGAAAGTGTTGTAAGCAATTCATCAAGCCTGAGGTAAATAGCCTCACTCTCTTCAGTGAGCAAGAGTGTTTTGATATCAACAGCATGCAGGAGGGATTTTGCTTTCATCATCGTTTCTTCATAGGAAGTACAGGTCTCTTTTGCTTTGGGCAAGAGTTTAAATTCACTAAGCAATGTGCGTATGGTGTGATGCAGTGATTTTGGGAACTGGGTATTGAAAATGAGGAAATCAACAACATGTTCAAGTGTCAAAGAGCTTTTGTAGTGTGCTCTGTACGCATTAAAACTTTCCATCGAGTTGAGCATACCCTCAAGCACATCGTGCCCTACTGATTTATCCAGCTTGAGGCATAACATCGATTTTGCTTTTGAGATGAGCAACAGTGCATCTTCAATTTTGTAGCCTATATGGTACAAGATAAGTCCCTGCTCCTTAAATATACTGTCTTCTACGAGCTTTTTGTATGCCATCAGATAGATGAGCAGATTGTCAAGTTCACTAGCAACGACCAAGGTGGTATCCCCTTTTCTGTTGGCAAATGCACCCCACTCTTTTTGGAGTCTATCAAACAGTTTCCAAGACTCCAATGTCAAGAGATCCTTCAGGTTCATATTGGCATTGGCAAGCATCATCAAAGTAAGCGTTAAAGAGCCGGAACGATGTACATCTTTTATCACTGAGGTCAGTTCTATCATCGGAAATACATCGAGATTTTTCTGATTTTTAGGATCCATAAATCCTGGGTATGTCATCGTCATATGGGTTAAGGCATTTTGCAAAATGACTTGAGACTCTTTTGAAGTGGCAATCTCATAACGATAAAAGTTTGTTATCTTCTTGATAACATGTGATATCAGTCTGGCTGTTGAGACTGAACGTGAAAGGTATCTTCCCAGCCAAAAAAGATTTTCCGCTTTGAGCGTAGAGATACTGTTGATAGAGGTTTCAACGTATGGGATCGGATTGGGTTGGGAAGGAAACAAGGGCATGGATTTATCTTTTCCCAGTATCCAAAGATCCTTGCTGATACCGCCGGAATTTGAGGAGACGACCAGAGAATTTTTACTCGCAGCCATGCGTACCAACCCGCCATTCATCACGGTATAGTCATCATTTTTTCGCAAAGCGAACGATCTGATTACGGCATTTCTGGGCTCAATCTTTCCTTTATAATAATACGGTACAGTTGAAAAATCCACATCTTCCTGCGCCACATATTTGTAGGGGTCTTTTTGTAACAGCTCAGCCAGATTTTGCCGCTCCTCTTGGGTCATGCTTTTTCCAAAATAGACTTGTATTTGCGTGGTACGGTCTATTTTTTTGATAACCAGTGTTTCCATATTTTCTAATACAAAATCAAGCTCTTTTTTCTGACCGCACCACCATGTTGCTATCTGGGGCAGTATGAGTTCTTCATTTAAAAAGTATTGGGCTATTTTTGACATAAAAGGATTGAGTCCGATATTTTCAAGAATGGCTGAGCCTATGGGGTTGATCATATGCAGGTTATCTTGACGCATCGACTCAACCAAACCGGCAACACCCAGTCTGGAGTCATCTTTAAGTTCAAGCGGGTCAGCAAATCGGTCATCAACTCGTCTAAGAAGCGTATTGATCTGTTTGAGCCCACTGAGACTTTTGATCCACATTGAACCGTTTTTACTCAGCAGATCTTGTCCCTGAACGAGGCTAATCTCAAGATAAGAACTCAAATAGGCATGTTCAAAATAGGTTTCATTGTAGGGGCCGGGTGTCAAAAGTGCTGCTTTGGAGAGATCACCGCCGGTGAGATCTTTGAGTACATCTTTAAAAGCATACAAAAAAGGAGAGAGCTTTTTGGTCTCCACTTCAGGATAGAGATCATTAGCGATGACATTCATGGTCAGTCTGTTCTCTATGGCGTAACCAAGTCCGGAGGGTGCTTGTGTTTTATCTGAAATGACCCACATTTTACCATCGGGTCCTCTGGCGATATCGGTTGCATAAAAGTAGAGATTGAAATCCTCTTTTGCACCAAAATTAAACACTTCGGTAGAAAATCCTCTGTGACCAAAAATAACTTCAGCAGGGACGATGTTCTCTTTGATGAGTTTTTGTTCGCCGTAGAGATCTTTTAAGATGAGATTTAACAGTTTGGCGCGTTGCTTTAAGCCTTTTTTGACTTCATTCCACTCTTTAGCTTCGATGACAAAAGGGATGGGATCCAGACTCCATGAACGGTGGGCGGGTTTATCGTAATCATCGTAGATATTGTACGTTACCCCATTGTCTTCAAGATGCCAGTCTATTTCTGCCTGTTTCTGTTTGAGTGCATCCAAGCCTGAGGATTGGATGCACTCTATGATCTTTTTCCAACGAGGTCTTGGCACCAAATGTGTGTCATAGACTTCATCAAACGAAGATTCAGAAGCATAGCTGTCAAAGATCGGCATTTACTGTTTCGCCCACTTTCGTCTAAGATCCAGTGTATTGGGGTACTCTAGGCTTGATGGCACATCTTGGTAAATAAACACTTTATCTCCTGTTTTCTCTTTATGCATGACGGCTCTTTTGGTACCGTTTACTTCACTCATGCTCTGTTTGATAATCGATGCTGCAATATAATCCACACCGCCTTGCGTATGGTTAAAGTCCCAGAACCGATTGACGCGTCTGGATTCGGCTTCATTGCTGTTGACCGGAAATGTATCGTAGGTTCTGCCACCGGGATGAGAGACAAAATAGGTCATCCCCCCGATGGATCTCTGGTTCCATTTGTCCACGATATCAAATACCAACGGTGTATCAACCTCGATGGTCGGATGCAGTGCAGACCACGGTTGCCATGCTTTGTACTTGACTCCGGCAACAAACTCACCTTCAACACCCGTAGGACTCAGCGGTATCACGACAGCATTGCAGGTCAGTACATAGCGTTCAGCCGTAAAGTTGCTGACTTTTATCTGTACCCGTTCTAAAGAGGAATCCACATAACGCGATGTGCCTTGTGAACCGCTTTCTTCTCCAAGCACATGCCACGGCTCTATGGCAGCACGCAATTCAAGATGGATATTTTCCACTGTTGCCATACCATAAAGAGGAAATCTAAACTCAAAGAAAGGATCAAACCAGTCTAATTCAAAATTATACCCTTCATTATTTAAAAACGAGACGATATCTTTGATGTCTTCTTTAACATAGTGCTCAAGCAAAAACTTATCATGCAGCTGTGTACCCCAGCGAACCAGTTTATGTTTGTAGGGTTTACGCCAAAACAACGAGACTAAAGTGCGTATCAGCAGGTTTTGCATCAGTGCCATTTTGGGGTGTGGGGGCATGTCAAAAGCACGAAGCTCCAGTATGCCCAACCTTCCAGAGCTTGAATCAGGTGAATAGAGCTTGTCAATACAAAACTCAGAGCGGTGCGTGTTACCCGTAATATCGGTCAGCATGTGTCTAAAAAGCCTGTCTGTCAGCCAAAATGGCACCTCTTCATCTTGTGGTATCTGCGAAAAGGCAATCTCCAGTTCATAGAGGTTTTCTGCCCTACCCTCATCCACACGTGGAGCTTGTGAAGTCGGTCCGATGAATGCACCAGAGAAAAGATAAGAAAGACCCGGATGATGCTGCCAAAAGGTAATGAGACTTCTAAGCAGCTCAGGACGTCTGAGCAGCGGACTGTCTGATGGTTTCATCGCACCGATAGTCACATGGTTACCTCCACCTGTTCCGGTGTGTTTGCCATCAAGCATAAACTTCTCTGTCCCCAGTCTTGACTCTTTGGCGTCTTGATAGAGTGTAAAAAAGTTATCGGTCAGTTCCCTCCATGAGGTAACAGGCTGGATATTGACCTCAATCACGCCGGGGTCTGGTGTCACTTTGATGGTATCAAGACGCAAATCATGTGCAGGCTCATAGCCTTCAAGTACGACTTTTATATCCAGTTTCATTGCTACGGCTTCTATGGCGGCAATGAGTTTCAAAAAGGCTTCCGTATGGTTGAGTGGGGGCAAAAAGATGTAAAGCTTCCCGTTTCTAATCTCACAATTGAGCGCGGTACGTACAAACATACCGCTTGGATCTGTGGTGAGTCTGAGGGTATCGGTTTTGGCACATTTCTTTTTGGCTTTTTTGCGGAACTTGGCAAGTTTGGGTACTTTGGCAAAAAGGTCTGGTTCAGGGTGAAGTGAGGCTTCATACTCGGGATTTTCTATGAGTGAGTCCATCGGTAGTCTAAGCCCCACAGGTGAATCTCCTGGTATCAGAAGCAATCTTCCCCGCCTAAACTCCCAAATTGAACTGACCCAAGCCTCCTGTAAGTAGTTGAGCGGCAGCACAAAACCCGCAGGTTGATCAAGTCCCTGACTGAGTACCCTGGCAATGGTTTTTCGCTCGGTTGCACTTTTGAGATCAAACTCTGCGGGGTCGATATCAATAGGCAGAGAGGCTTCTTTGATGATATAGTGCACAGGATCTTCAAAAGCCTCTTCTATGTAGTCAGTGCTGATACCCAAAGTCAAAGACAAGGTGCTTAGGAACTTCAGGGCATCTTCGTTGGTATAACTGTAGGTTTCGTTCATACTGGCAAAAAGATCGGGGTTTTTCCAGATTTTTTTGCCGTCTTTTCTCCAAATGATGGAGGTTTGCCATCGTGGTACAGGCTCACCCGGATACCATTTGCCCTGCGCATAATGCAGCATCCCTCCTTTACCAAATGACCCTAGTAGCTTTCTTGAAAGTGTATCTGCAAGGGCTCGTTTTTCAGGCCCGTCTGCAGCAGTATTCCACTGTGCCGACTCCATGTCGTCTATGGAGACAAAAGTCGGCTCACCTCCCATGGAGAGTCTGACATCATTTTTTTCCAACTCTTCATCCACATCAAATCCGAGCTGGTAGATGGCATCCCATTGGTCATCCCGATAGGGCTTGGTGACTCGGGGGGATTCAAACAGACGTGTGACGGTATTGGAAAATTCAAATTCGGTTTTACATTTGTCGCTAAACCCTTCGATGGCATGGGCACTTTCAAAATGCGCCGTACAGGCAAGCGGTATGTGTCCCTCTCCTGCAAAAAGACCGCTGGTCGCATCGAGTCCGACCCAACCTGCCCCTGGCAAATAGACTTCTGTCCATGCATGCAGGTCGGTAAAGTCTTCTTCCGGTCCGCTTGGGCCATCGAGTGATTTTTCATCGGCTTTGAGCTGTACCAAATAGCCTGAGACAAAACGCGCTGCAAGACCCAAAGTTCTTAATACCTGTACAAAAAGCCAGGCATAATCCCTACAGCTTCCCAGCTTTTTATCGAGCGTGACCTCACAGGTCTGCACACCTGCCTCAAGACGTACTGTATAGTTGAGATACGCATAGATTTTTGTGTTGAGATAAACCAAAAAGTCGTTAATCTTTTGTTCTTTGAGATCAAGAGATGCTATAAACTTTGTCAGCTTTTTACCTTTTTCTGTCACTTCAAGATAGGGTATCAGTTCACCTGCAAGCTCTTTTTTATAGACAAAGGGGAAATGCTCAGCATACGATTCAACAAAAAAGTCAAAGGGATTGATGGAAACTAGATCAGCGATGACCTCTACATCGATACCGAACTCTTTAACCTTGTCAGGGAAGACAATACGAGCCACATAGTTGCCGTATGGATCCTGCTGCCAGTTGATAAAATGGTTCTCAGGCGTAATCTTCAGCGAGTAGGCATCAATCGGTGTTCTACAGTGCGGTGCAGGTCGTAATCTGATGCTATGAGGCGAGAGAGAAATGTATTTATCGTATTTGTAATGTGTCTTGTGGGAGAGTACTACTTTCAGTGCCATCGTTTTTCCTTTAGTTTGTCTGTTCTTTGCATCTATTTCTATCGTAAAATAAACACATTTTGGTAAAACATCGATATGTTACTGATTATAGCACGTATCTTTTATGGGATAGATACTCTGACTGATTAAGTTTTATGCATTTTTAAACTGAGAATATGACTTTCTACAAATGCGACTTGGTTGCTAAAACTATGGTGTTTTGTAATTATTCTTTGGCTATAATTAATTATGATGAAAATGACCCTTATTATAATGACCATTACCACGATACTATCTGCCAATCTCAACACTGTAGTCAGCATTCTGCCTGAACAGACCTTCATCAAAGCTATAGGTAAAGAGAAGGTGAACGTAGCAGTAATGGTACAGCCCGGAAACTCACCCCACAACTATGAACCCAAACCTACGCAAATGGTAGAGATCTCCAAAGCAGATCTCTATTTTGCTATCGGTGTAGAGTTTGAAGCAGCTTGGCTTGACAAGTTTAAAAGTCTCAACCCAAAGATGCAAATCGTAGATCTCACTGCAGGGATAACAAAAATCGAGATGCCAAAAGTGCATGAAGAAGAAATACATGAGGAAGAAACGCATGATGGCAATCACGATGCACACAACCATGCAGGCAGCGATCCGCACATCTGGACTTCACCCCAGAACGTAAAGCATATCGCGCAAAATATCTATGAGGCTTTGGCACAAAAAGACCCTGACAATGCAGGCTTTTATAAAATAAATCTTGAGACTTTTTTGCTTACCATCGAAGAGACCGATACCAAGATAAAACAGATACTCTCAACGCTAGGAGATCAGCGAAAGTTTATGGTTTTTCATCCTTCATGGGGGTATTTTGCCAAGGCTTATGATTTGGAGCAGATCGCCATTGAAGTAGAAGGCAAAGAGCCCAAACCAAAAGTGTTGATACATTTGCTTGCTGAAGCAAAAGAAGAACAGGTAAGCGCCATCTTTACACAACCGGAGTTTTCTGATGCAGTATCAAAAGTCATAGCCAAAGAGTTGCAGATTCCTGTAAAAAAGATAAGCCCGCTCGCACCAAACTGGTCGGAAAATCTCATCGGTATGGCACAAGCCATCGCGGGCAAAGAGTAAGATGTCTGTTGTAGAAATCAAAGACCTTAGCTTTGCGTATGACAAGCAGACCATACTGGAAAATATCAATCTGAATGTAGAAGAGAGAGATTTTTTAGCCATCATTGGTCCTAACGGCGGCGGAAAATCTACCTTGCTCAAGCTTATACTCGGTATCAATCCGCTTAAGTCAGGTTCTATCACCATACAGGGCAAAAAACCTTCCCAGAGTCTCAAACACATCGGTTATGTACCGCAAAATACCAATATCAATACCGATTTTCCCATCAAAGCCATCGAAGTGGTGATGATGGGCCACACCCCTGGCAAAAGACCGCTTTTTGGCTACGGCAGAGATGAGATCTCCTGTGCGTTGGGGGCATTGGCTCAGGTGGGTATGCAGGAGTTTGCCCAGACCAAGATAGGCTCACTCTCAGGCGGACAGCGCCAACGCGTCATGATAGCCCGCGCACTCTGTGCCAACCCCAGCATCCTCATACTGGACGAACCCACTTCTAGCATCGACATCACAGGACAAAGAAGCATCTATGAGTTACTCAGAGAGCTCAATAAACAGATTACGGTCATCGTGGTCAGTCATGATATTTCTGTGATACTTGAGTATGCAAACAAAGCAGCCCACGTGAACAAAACCCTCTCTTATCACGACATCTCTGACAAAAAAAGCACCTTCCATACCCATGGCAATCAGGAACACTTCTGTGAGATAGAACTGCTGCAGATGTTGGCACCAAGTAGCTGTAACAGCTGTGAAAGCGAACCGCAATGGAGGATAAAACCATGATGGAAGCCCTTAGTTTTGACTTTATGCAGCATGCCCTGCTCGCTGGGATTCTGGTCTCTTTTGCCGCAGGGATTATCGGTTCGCTGATCGTGGTCAACCGTATGGTTTTTTTGGCCGGCGGCATCGCACACACTTCTTACGGCGGTATCGGAATGGCGGTTTATTTTGGACTACCAATCTTTTTGGGTGCATCACTTTTTGCCGTGGGGTCAGCCTTACTCATCGCAGTACTGACGCTCAGAAAACGCCACCGTATGGATACTTTCATTGGCCTGATTTGGGCAGTGGGTATGGCGATCGGGGTCATACTAGTCGATCTTACCCCTGGGTACAATGTTGATCTTATGTCTTACCTTTTTGGCTCTATCTTGGCGGTAAGTTCTGAAGATCTTTGGTTTATGGGAGCGTTGTTGGCGATCATACTTACTGTAGTCACAGTGTGGTACAGAGATATCTTGGCAGTTTCTTATGACTCAGAGTATGCCACTCTTCGCGGTGTCAATGTAACCTTTTTTTATACGCTTATACTGATACTCTCTGCCCTTACGGTAGTGATTGCTATAAAAGTCGTAGGGCTTATTTTGGTTATCGCGATGCTGACCATCCCTGTGTATATCGCAGAGAAACTCTCAAAGTCTCTTTTTTCGATGATGTTTGTCTCAGGACTCATCGCAACGCTATTTACCCTCGCAGGTCTGTGGCTCTCCTACACTTACAATCTCACCTCGGGCGCTTCCATCATCATGGTATCGGCACTCTGCCTGGGTGTATTTTTACTTATTTACAGAACTAAGTAGTTTGGGTAGTTCTCGTAAATAGATTTTGAAGTGCAGTGTATTCTCTGCCAACATAAGCAAATTCAAATTCATGAAAATTATTTGTGATGAGTTCCATTTCTTCTTTGGCATGCTCATCGCATCCTATGAGGACAATATCATCTTTCTGAAGTTTTTCTTCCCAAGATGGTAGTATGATCTCCTCACTTTTTCTTAGTATCAGAAAGATAAATACATTGTTGAGATGGTCTTTTTCAGTCAAAGATTTTCGCAATAAATTAAGTGTGATGATAGCTTTATTATTAAGCCTTCTATAAAGCTCAAAGCTCTCATCTTCTGTGATTTTGAGCTCAAAAAGAATAGGGTTTTTATCTATATCCAAAAGCATTTTGATAATATTTTGTGCATCATTATCACTAATGATGTTGAGGTTTTTTACAAAGACATCAGCACTTGGTCTGATAATGGCGTTAATTGTTTTGTCAATAAGTATCCGAGAAGGCATCAAGATATGGTCTATCTTGTCGGTTTGAAAGATAGAAAAATCCTCCATTTCATTTTCTCTCACAATGGTGATAATGTTTGGATTTAGTTTTTTTGCTTTAAGGGCAATGGTAAGATTTATTGTATCATTCTTCGTGCCGATAACAATATATTTTGCCTCTTCTATCCCGATGTCAAGAAGCGATTTTTTGTCATAATTTTCTACAAAAAATATATCGTTCTTCTCATCTTCTGTTAAATTTTTTAATTTGGCACTATCGTGTTCTATGCACTTTACCTCTAAACCATTTTCTTTTAAAACCTTATATATAACCTCTCCCATTCTTCCAAAACCACACATGACATATTTTCCAGTAGGAAATCTCATTAATGGCGCTGTTAACTCACTTGAGCCGTATATCCATCTCTCAAGCCTAAGCAGGTGTGGCTGATTCAATGCTTTGTTGGTCTGAGAAGCTATGATGTCAAATGGATTTTCTATGATTTCCACACCAATGTCTTGTAATGTTTCAACATTGCCATATGTGGTAGCTTTTACTGCCAATTTTACTTTGGGATTTAATAGTTTTACCGTTAAAGCAATTCTTGTGTTGAGGGTGTCATCCTGAAATAGCGAAACAACTGCTTTGCAGTATATAGAGTGTATTCCTGCCATTTCCAGCGCAAGAGGGCTATAGACATCGGCGTTCAGGACAGGAACAAGTGGCGTGTAGTTTTCAAGCAGCAACTCTTGTACTTTGGCTTGATCTTTTTCTATCACCACGGCTCTTATACCACTCTCAAGTGCCTTTTTGATGATTTCACTTGTGATAAGATTGTATCCTAAGACTAAGATGTATTTTTCTTTTAGATTTTTTCTTTGTTTCAAAAATTTGTTCTTGGCAATCTCTTCAATAAAAAGTTTATCCTGAACCAAAGCTACCAAAGAACCAATGCCATAAAACCAGCCTAAAACATTAAAATAGATAGAAAAACTTACCCACATCCTTTGACTATAGGTAAAAGCATACGGTATTTCGCCAAATCCAATTGTTGTTGCCGTATAGGTAATAAAATAAAATGCATCAAAGATGCTCATATGATATTCTTTACCATTACTGTCCAATCCTGGTATCATTACCATACCTATCATTGAGATAAAATAGGTTGAGACAATCACCAAAAATGGCATTCTCATTCGTTGCAAAACAATCCAAAGAGAGTTGTTTTTCATTTGTAATGCTTATCTTTTTGATTTAAGTGTATCTCCAACATAAAGAAATACACTTGTGATATTGGCTAGTAATGCACCGCCGCTTAAACTCACTATGATTGAAGATAAGCCACTATCAATCGTACCAACAGTATTGGTTGCAATCGTCCATACTGAAGCTGCTGCCACAAGTTGAATCACTGCGACAAGACTTGTTGCCAAAAGAACGGATCCTATTTGTGTTCTGTCACCGAGTTTTAACACGGTTGCTATGATATTGACT
The DNA here is from genome assembly GCA_011391015.1 of Sulfurovum sp. Taxonomy (GTDB): domain Bacteria; phylum Campylobacterota; class Campylobacteria; order Campylobacterales; family Sulfurovaceae; genus Sulfurovum. The sequence continues at coordinate 1,434 of JAABRH010000011.1, read as the reverse complement.
ATAATTGCGGCAAAAAGTTCATACTTGTCATGCAACGTTATGTCAGCCAAATCCCCATAAAAAAAACCAAAATTGAGTGTCATAGCAAGTATGATAAAAAACCCTGAAATCACTTTGTCCAGATTCATATTGATGCCTTTAAAAAATAAGATGAGATAAATTGTAGATAAATAAAGTTTAATAGTTGTTAAGCTATTGTTAAATTGATAAGCCAAAGCATCGAAAATAAGATTCTCAATCCATCAGTTTTCAAATTTTTTTATTTTTTTGGCAAGCAGATACACTACAAGACTCCACAATACAACTGAACTTAGCATAGAAAAAAGCCCAGCTTCTTCATGCAGATGTACCAAGCTTGCAGGATCGAGGCTTGAAGCCAAAAATAGTGCATCCAAGCCCACACCAAATACCATACTCCCTACGATGATACTGCCTAGATATATCATAAGTGAACGCGTTCCAAGCATCTTTTTAACCACACCGATGGTTACCGTATTGGTCGCAGGACCCGCACACAAAAAGACAAATGCTGCTCCCGCACTGACACCTGATAGCATCAACCCAGCAGCAATAGGCAAAGAGGCTGTAGCACACACATACATCGGCACGGCAATGGCTATCACGATAAGATACGAAAGCCAACTATACTCTACAAGAACAGCACTGATATTTTGAGGAATGGCAACGGTTATGAGTGCCCCGATGAGAAGTCCCCACAAGAGTGGTTTGGCAATGTCGCCCAACAAGGTCACAAATGCATAGCGCAGTGCAGCAGTAAACCAAAATTCTTTTTTCTCACCCGCACAAGATCCAGAGCTACAGCAGCTTGCCTCAACTTTGTGTTGCAGGGGTAACACACTTGAGAAAGTCTGAATCGGTTTTGCAGCACTGAAACCTGTTTTTACTACTGTTTTTACATCACCATCGAACAGATTGGTCAGGACGCCTGCTATCACAGCGATGACCATTGAAGTAAAGACGCGGTAGAGGGTAAAGACCCAGCCAAATATGCCATACGTTGCCAAGATGGAATCAACTCCCGTGATGGGTGTAGAGATAAGAAAAGAAAGTGTTGCACCTTTGCTGGCACCGCTTTTTTTGATACCCGTAGCCAAAGGGATGACCCCACACGAACACACAGGCAAAGGGATGCCAAAAAGAGTTGCTTTGATGACAGAAGAGACACTCTCTTTGCCTAGATGTTTTGTCACCAGCGTTTGGGGAACCCATACATGCAAAAGCCCTGCAAACAGAAGACCAAAAAGTATATAGGGTGCCATTGCATTGCTCAGCTCTATGAGTGCTTCGATGTAAAGAGTAAGGTGTTCCATAGTGTTCCTTTGTGTGTATCGTTTTTTATACCATGGCCTTATCTAGTCGAAGCTTAGTAAGGCTTTTGAGTGCTTGAATTTCCGGTGGGAGATCTAAAAGCGG
>JAABRH010000109.1 GCA_011391015.1 Sulfurovum sp. | reverse complement strand
AAGTTAGTGAACAGCACAACATACCAAAGTAAATAAAGGGACTTCATGAGGAAAGATAATGCTCTCCTCATACAACCTAACTACTCTAGATAATACATTAGATTATAAGGTTTTGTATATTTCTTAGAGACAAACATATAAATTTTGAAAAATAAATAGTTACAAAACTATACAAAAAAGTGATTGAACTCTGGGTTGATATAATAAAAATGATAGTAGTACTTAAATATATCGTTGCAAAGTTTTATCTTCTTAATATAAAGTGTATATTATTGAAACAGTTATTTTAAATAGGATTATTTTAATTTTAATTTTTAAATCTTATTCTTAAATATTACGTTACCATTATTTACTTATTTTAAATTTTAACATGCGATCATTGACGCTATCCAAGTAATACGCTATTGCGTATTACAACAATATGGTGCATTACCTGTCACCAAAATCTTTTTAGGAGATTCAATATATGAATATTGATTTAATACTTCAAAACATTCTAAATCCACCGATATTATTCTTTTTACTTGGTATGTTAGCTGTTTTTTTCAAATCAGAATTAACTATTCCTCAACCTTTACCCAAACTTTTTTCATTGTATCTTTTAATAGCTATTGGTCTTCATGGAGGATATGAACTTTCCCATAGTGGTATAAATACCTATATATTCACAGCACTTTTCTTAGCAATTCTCATGGCAATCATTGTGCCGATATACAGCTATTTTATTTTACGTATTAAATTGGATAGCTATAATGCTATCGCTATAGCTGCTACCTATGGTTCTATCAGTGCAGTGACTTTTATCACCGGTGTCACCTATCTTCAAACAATCGGAGTTGAATATGGTGGTTATATGGTAGCCGGAATGGCCCTCATGGAGTCTCCTGCCATTGTTGTAGGACTTGTCTTTGCAGCACTATTTTCTAAAGATTCTGCAGATAAAGATAATAGTCAAGATAAAAAAAAGACGGATTGGAAAGAAATTTTCAGAGAAGCCTTTCTAAATCCGTCTGTATTTTTATTAGTAGGTGCTTTAATTATTGGTATTGTGACCGGGCAAAAAGGCTGGGATTCTATGGAGCCATTGTTTGGGACTTTATTTAAAGGGATGCTTGCATTCTTCCTTCTTGACATGGGATTGATTGCTGCAAAAAGGATTTATGAATTAAAGAAGGTCGGACTGTTCCTCATTATATTTGCAATTGCTATGCCAATATTTAATGCTTCTGTAGGTATTCTGCTTGGGTACTTCTTTGAACTGACAAAAGGAGATACTTTATTGCTTGCATTACTTTCTGGAAGTGCTTCTTATATTGCAGTTCCTGCGGCTATGAGGTTATCGGTACCTGAAGCCAATCCTGGCCTTTATTTACCATTAAGTTTAGCTGTTACTTTCCCTTTCAATATATCTTTAGGGATACCACTATACTACTACTTTATAACTATTTTGTGGGGTTGATCATGGAAAAAATGAAAAAAATTGAAGTCATAATTGAATCTATATATGTTAATAGATTATTGGAATTATTTAAAGAGAGTGATGTAACAGGTTATACTATCATTAGAGGTATTGAAGGCTATGGAAGTCACGGACTAAAAACTGCAGATGAAGCCAATGATCTCCTCAGTAATGATTATATATTTACTTTATGTAAAGAGGAAAAGTTTAACAAGATGATAGAGAGAATTAGATCTTTTATAAACAGATATGGTGGGAAATGTATAATCAGCGACACCCAAGTGTTATTAAGTTTAAAAGAATCGAAATACCTTTAACCGGGATTGCTGCTAAAGATTTTGTACATTAATTTGTATTAATCTTTATCTCTATGATCGAACCTAAATTCACACTCTTTAAAATGTAAATTTAACTTAAGTTAATTCAATACTTTATCGACAAATAAAAACTGATTGCAACATCATTATCTTCATTGAGATAATGGTTTATATGATAGATCGCATAAGGCGGTTTTGTTGTGGTACGATACTCGCTTTTAGGTAACCACTCATGATATACCCAGTGGATTAACTTCAACAGGTCTCCTCTTTTTCCTTCAAAGTCAAACTTTGCGTAGACACCCCCTGAGATATTAAATCGTGGCAAACTCTGATCCATTAACTCTTTTTGTGCATGGGGTACGACGCATGCTACATGTCTGTATCGATATGCCTGTAAAAGTAGAACATCAAATCATTTGATATCTTGATTTTTTTATCTAAGGTTTCCTGTTTCATGACATAATAATACAAAGTTTAAATAAAAATAATATT
>JAABRH010000108.1 GCA_011391015.1 Sulfurovum sp. | reverse complement strand
TAGTCCTCGTTTTCTGAACGCAATCGGTCACCCTCAGGCTGAAATTTGGTTGCTTTAAAGTCCTCGCTGAGTCTAAAGTGATCTGGGTTAGCATAACTAGCATCATACTGAATGTAAAATTTGTCTTGCAATGTTCCTAAACTAATAGTAGTGAGTTGTCTTGCAAAAGCAAAATCGCTGTCAAACATCGTTTGATTGCGAATAAAACCTTCAAACTCTTTTGTAGGTTTTCGTGTTACCACGTTTACTACACCACCCATCGTGTTTGCACCATACGTAGTCGAAGAATATCCTTTTGAGACATCTATTTGTGCCATATCACCCGTTGTAAATCGTCCGTAGTCAAAATTGCCGTCATAAGGTACATAAAGCGGTACACCGTCCACAAAAAAACCAATGCGTCTTGCATCAAATCCTCTGATGTACAAAGATGATTCTGCTCTACCGCCTTGCAAATCTTGAGAGATACCGCTCATATTGTCCAACGCTTCATTGACGTTTAATGCATTGTCTCTTTTGATGGTTTCACTTGTGATGGTTTTTTCAAACACCTTGTCTTGTGTCTCTTCACTGAGTACGTTTATCTTTCCCAAATCAAATGATTCACCGTAAGAAGCGGAAACCAAAACCATTGCTGTTACACCAGATAAAATAATTCTTTGCATATTTACTCCTTCAAAATTCGTTATATTTATAATAATATAACGATAAAATATGGTAGCAAAATAATATCGTTATATTCTTAAAGAAACAACGGTATAATTATGTACAAATTAACCATAGGAGAAAAAATGAAAAAAATGATGTTAATAGGATTGATACTGGTAAGTCTGTATGCAAAAGAAGCCCAATGTATCAATGAAGCCCAACCTTCCACAGACTTAAGTGCATGGAAAAGTTTATCGTATGTGCGTGCTGCACAATCTGCAAATGATTTGCCACATGCTGTCATTGAAGTAGCTAAGGCTTCTTTTGTAGGATTACACAGCACACCAAAAGTAAGTTATGTTGCCAGACCGACCAATGAAGGCGGCGCCGTCAGTTATGGCGGAATGTTTAAAATTGAGATTAAACAAAACGGACTCTACAGAGTAGCCTTGGGCAATGCTTCCTGGTTGGACTTAATCAAAGACGGCAAAGCTGCCCAGTCTGTTGCACACCAAGAAGGTCCTAAAGATTCAGGCATACGAAAAATGGTAGATTATCCTCTTGAGACGGGCGTTTATACACTGCAGCTCTCAGCAGGAGGCGATAGCACAACTGCCCTGCTTATCACCAAAATAAACTAAACAAAGCGAAATACCATGAAACCGAATTTTAAACATATCGTGCTGATGACCGTATGTATGGCAGAATTGTATGCACAATCCTTACAAGATAACAACACATCACTCAAAGCAAAAATAGAGTTGGGACGCAGACTCTTTTATGATGCAGACCTCTCCATCAACGGCACGATGTCCTGTGCAACCTGTCATGAACAAAAAAACGCATTTTCAGACGGAAACCAAGTGCACCCTGGTGCTCTTGGTGACCCCGGCATACGAAATGTTCCTTCACTCTCCAATGTCGGAAAGTTTAAAAATCTGACTTGGGCACACAATACGCTTAGCGGCCTTGCAGAACAATCCTTAACTCCCATACGCGGAACTAAGCCCATTGAGATGGGTATGCATGGCTATGAGGAGGAGATACCCAAACGTTTAAGCCAAAATGCCTGTTATCAAAAGTTATTTGCTTTGGCATTTCCTGAACAAAACGGCACGATTAGTTTAGATACTGTCACCCTAGCACTGGAGAGTTTCGAGCGAATTTTAATTTCAGATAACTCTACATATGACAAAAGTAAAAAAGAGAACAAACCCTTACCAAGTAAAGAAGCCCTGGAGGGAGAAACATTATTTTTCGGCACCGCACAATGCAGTACGTGTCACAGTACACCACTCTTCAGTGACGATGTTTTTCATCAGGTACAGCCATTAAATAAAACAGCTGCTACTCTACTTACAGACTATGGATTGTCTGATGTTACGGGTAAATCTAGCGATAAAAACATTTTTCGAACGCCAAGTCTAAGAAATGCTGCGCTCACCTCTCCCTATTGGCATGATGGAAGTGCACCAACACTCAAGAATGCCATACTCAAACATAATCTAGCGACCATTAAGACTCTAAGCAGTAAAGATATCGATAAAATCAATGCATTTATACATACCCTTAGTGACTATTCTTTCACTACCAATCCGAAATTTTCAAAGCCGGATAAAGACTGTACCTACTAAACTATAAAGCCCACCCCAAACCTTTAAAGTGTATAATAAAAGAGTTCAACAAACACAATGCGTAGGATTTTAAGCCAAATCGTACTTTTTGGCTTGACCCGCGTGCATTTTTGTGCTATAAGTTAAATGAGACTAAATTTATCCGAATAAGGATAATGCATCATAAAAAGGATTGTAAATGGCAAACGA
>JAABRH010000107.1 GCA_011391015.1 Sulfurovum sp. | reverse complement strand
CAGAATATTTTGAAAATGGTGTCATCAAATCACAAATCAATTATGTTGATGGCACCCGCACTGCTACCCAAGAAGGCACAAAAGAGGGTGTGGAAAAAATCTACCACTCCACAGGTCAACTCGCCATGGAAGTCAACAATACACAAGGACTCAGAGATGGATCGTTGCACTGGTATGACACTGAGGGAAAACATCTTGAAGAGATGCCCTACAAAAAAGGCAAACGCCATGGTCTCAATCGGCTCTTTTATGAAAACGGAAACTTACGCATTGAAGCAACTTATGTTGATGACCAAAAAGAAGGACTAGAGAAGTTCTATTTTAACTCAGGAAAACTTGCCTCCGAAGTGAACTATGTCAAAGGCAAAAAAGAAGGTTTGCAAAAAGAGTACACCATTGATGGGATACTTGACAACGATGTCATGTACGTACATGGCTACAAAGAGGGACTCAAACGCTGGTACGATACACAACACCACATCATCCAAACCGAAAAATACATCATGGATAGACCTGTAGATACGATGAAACGCGTACAAGAGAAAAAACCAGATGAACCCATCGATGCGCTCAAGGGACTTGACTTTAACCCTAACACTAAACAGGCACACTAGTCACAACGCCTTTTGAGAGGAAAAAACTTCTCTCAAAACTTCTTAGCCAATTCTTTGCATCCCAATTCTGACGTTTAAATTAAGTGTCATAAAACATCATTTATTTTTATAATAACTTAGTTCTATTATTATCTTTCTGCAACCTTATAACTATAATATTTTTTTATACTATTTTAATCAAAATAGTAAATTTTAAAGAAAACTTAACTTTTTAAATGGGAAAATAGACTGTAATCAAATTTAAAAAAGGAGACTAAAAATGATTTCAACCCTACTCAAAAGCACCGTAGCCTTGTCCCTCGCCACTTCAGTTGCTTTTTCAATCGATAGCTATGACAAAACACCTCCATTTTCGATGGATAATCTTGAGGCTGTCAAAGTCCAAGACCAAACCGTATTTCAACCAAAGGCAGACTATAGCATGTTCGTAAACTACGAACTTGGTATGCACTGTGTCGGTTTTGATATGAGCTACTGTTGTGTGATTCCCCCCTACAACTCTATCCAATCTCAAGCGATTAAAGTGGGTAAAGGGGAAAATCTTCCCAAACTGTTAACACCGGATGACAATGTCAAAGTATTTGCATACACCAAAGACAACTCCTTCTCTGAGGGTAACAAGATGAAGTACTGGACCGTACCCAAAGATGCAGATGGAGATGGCCACTTAGATAGCCCTGGAGATAATGTCGCCAACTATGTGTGGAATCACCTCTTCATCTACAAAGACCTTGAAGGCACGATGCCAGCAGGCGTAACAGAAAAAGACAGGCTACGCGTGGGTCGGCAGATTCAGGTTAAAGTCGACCATGGTCCCTCAGGTGCGCCGATGACAGGCTATATGACTTACGCGGGAAAAGAAGGTGGCAATGTTGTTATGACAGACACTCTTGTGCCTCCGGTTAAAGATGTAAAACTGGTTCTGACTGCTTCACATCTTTGGGATGCATTGGGTCTGCCTTTGACTGCGTTTAATGACAGTACCAGAAAAGGTTCACTGCGTGGTGTTACGGAAAAAGATTTTCAACCCTTTCAGTACTCAACTGTAGAACTTCACACGGGTGATGGAAAACAGATCAATCAACCTGACGGTAAAGCCGTATCGTACTTTGGAACCAACCCTGTAGATATACCAAACTGCTACGCCTGTCACTCTCGCACGGGAAAAGCAGCACAAATGGCTAGAGATGAAGGTCTCAAACAAGCAGATGCAGAATACGCGTACTGGAAATCATACCCTGACACTTCAGAGTACATGGCAAGACTCTCCGAAGGTTCTATCAATATTCTTGCACTTCATGACAAACACCATGGTACAACCTTTCTATCAGATTACCGCAATGATGCGCCTGCACAACGTTTAGGTAAAGTAGGCTTTGTAAACTGTACAGACTGTCACGGTGACAATGTCTCAGGAAACCTGCAAGAGCCAAGAGTAACAGCACAAGGCTACAAGGCAGTTAAAGCCAAACCACTCTCTGAAGCTGTTCATGGATTTCACCTCGCGATGGTACCGATGCCTGATGCCGCAGGAAGATCACAAGCATGTCAATCATGCCACCCGACACACTTCCAAAACCCTAATATGAATGATGACACCAATCCATTCCGTGTAACAGACAGATACGGTGAAGGCCGGTTTGCAAAAGGCGATATCAGAAAATCCGGTGGGGGCTGTTATGTGAGACGTGATGCACACTCCAACCCAAATGCGGAGCCTCCGTTCTTTCTCAACGCCTATGGAAAATGGCAGCTTGAAAATGTTGCGACTAAAGATGAACATGGCAAAGAAGCTGGAGAGCTTAGAGGTCTGTACTGTACAAACTGCCACACTAAAGTCGCACAAGCATTTTACGCTGCGGAT
>JAABRH010000106.1 GCA_011391015.1 Sulfurovum sp. | reverse complement strand
GGGTGGATAATACCTCCTTGACCCACAGTGATATCTACCAAAGTAAATCCGCTGGCATCTTTCTCTTTGATTGTGATCAAAGGAAGGTGTTTGAGTTCAAAATCAATAGGTTTTGCAGCATCTTGCGCCTTCATCTCTACACGGTTCATTACTGGTTTTGCTTCTTCTGCCTGAGCACCTACCGCCATAGCAGCCACCGCCAAACCAGCCGTTTTTAATACATCTCTTCTTTTCATGATTTCTCCTTAATTTAATGATTATTTTGGTTGAGTATAGCTGTGTAGTGCTAATACTTTTCTTAAGATTTCGCAATCATATAAAGGAAAGGATTAAAGCATACCTGTATGCTCAAGGAGTATCTTGCATCCTAATCCGATAAGGATGAAACCCCCAAGTATCTCAGCCTTAGACTCAAGGAAAGAGCCCAGTTTTTTACCAACATAGACCGCGAGTAAACACAGCCCGAATGTCACCAATCCTATCATAGCTACTGCAAGCATCAACTCTGTTTTTAAAAACACAAAGGTTACACCCACTGCCATTGCATCGATACTGGTTGCGATGGCAAGCGTGATAAGCGTTTTATTCGAAAGGTCTGTCACCTCTTCATCAAATTCATTTTTGTAGGCTTCGTACAACATCTTTGCACCAAGTCCCGCAAGCAGCACAAAAGCGATCCAGTGGTCATACGCCTGAACATAGTCGGCAAACGTTATGCCGATGAGATACCCAGCCAAAGGCATCACACCCTGAAAAAATCCAAAAACCGCTGCGATCCATACGATCTTGGGAAAAAGAAGATTTTTGTATTTTGAGCCTATGGCTATGGAGACCGCCACAGAGTCCATCGCCAACGCAACAGCAAGAATAAAAAGCATTTCCATAAAAGTATCCTGTAATAAAGTATGGGATTATAACGTAGAACCTATTAGCCGATTATTTCCAGTTTTCAATGTTATAATCCATATTATTTTAAAGGAAGCCAAAGATGCTTTGCTACAGTTGTTCGGAGTTTAGTTTACCCATCATCGGTAAAGCCTGTCGGGGAAATCTCTTTGTTCCTACCAACGGTACACGCAAAGTAGGGACGTTGGATGTGATAAGCTTTTATAAGTACACGCACCTTGAAGCTCTGTTGCACACCAAACACAAAGCCGAGGGCTACCACATCTATAAAGCCCTGGCAAAGATGACGATGAAGCCGTTTATAGAAAAATTCACTGAAGCCGATCACAGTCTGGTCTATATGATAGACATCGATGAATACGTGGGAAGTGGCTATGCACATGTGGTACTGCTCACACGGGCGATGAAAACGAAGCACTCTACGCCTTTGCATGGGGCATTGTTGGTACTCAACAGAGTAAACTACTCGGGTAAGAGTTTGCAGTTTCGCCTGGAAAATCCCAGAGATTTTCGCTACAAAGGAAGATCGGGCATCGATGTTATACTGGTAGATGACATCATCACCACAGGCATCACCCTACAAGAGTCGCAGAGTGTTTTACTCTCGTATGGGATCAATGTGCTTTTTGTGTTCACTTTAGCCGATGTACAAGAGTAAAGGAGTGTGGACATGAAAGAGTCAAACTGGATGCAAAAGCTGTGGGAGTGGGCAGAGGACAAGCAGATAGATGTACGCAGTCTACCAAGAGACGAAGAGCTACTTGAAACACTTACCGAACTGGTGCTCATAGGTCACAAACTGGGCACATTGCCACCAGAACTAGGGCAGCTCAAAAGCCTCAAGCATCTTCATATTGAAGATAAAACTCTCACTTCTCTTCCACCTCAGATAGGGCATCTCGTCCATCTTGAAACACTGACCTTGGAAGAGAGTAGTCTAGTTGAATTGCCAAAAGAGATAGGAGAGTTAAAAAATCTTCTCCAACTCAATCTTGGCGACAACACACTCACTTCACTTCCCAAAGAGATTGGCGCGTTAGAAGCTCTAATAGAGCTTGATCTGCGTGGCAATGCAATCACAGAACTACCGCAAGAGATAGGGCACTTAAGCCAACTTGTGAGACTCGATCTTGGTGGCAACAAGCTAAAAGCATTACCCAAAGAGATAGGGCAGCTGAAAAAGTTAAGAGAACTTGATCTGCGTGGAAATGCGTTCACAGAGCTACCAAAAGAGATAGGGCTTTTGAATCATCTTGCCTATTTGGTGTGTCGTAAAAATCAAATCACAAGTCTGCCAAACGAAATAGGGAAACTACATACATTGGAGATACTCGACGTGGGAGATAACCGCATCAAAACCCTCCCACCAGAGATAGGAAAGCTAGGGAATCTTATTGTGCTTGTTCTTAGCGGCAATGCTTTTGTAAAACTGCCAAAAGTTATAGCACAGCTTGAAAATATTCGTGACCTTGATCTTCGTGGCAATCCGCTTTTAGATCTCCCACCGGAAATTCAAGCACTCAAAAGCCTTACTAAGCTTCGACTAGATAAGGCTATGGTATAAAAAACGATACACACAAAGGAA
>JAABRH010000105.1 GCA_011391015.1 Sulfurovum sp. | reverse complement strand
AGATCACAGCATATGAATAGAGATAAGGCGATGCAAATGCTGAAATCCCGACTATATGAAATAGAGCTGGAAAAGCAACGGGCAGAACGGGACAAACTCGAAGCCCAGAAGATGAAAAATGAATGGGGATCACAAATCAGGTCTTACGTGCTGGACGACAGGCGTGTGAAAGATCATCGTACCGGATTTGAAACCAGGAATACAGATGCCGTTTTAGACGGCGGTTTGGATGGTTTTCTGAAAGCATTCCTGATGTGGGATGGCAATTAAGCTTAAAGGTCTTGACCACTATGCCATAGCAATTGGTAATTTAGAAAGAAGTTTGACTTTTTATCACGATATATTGGGTTTGGGTATTTTGCCCAGACCTGATTTTGATTTTGAAGGTGCCTGGCTAGACTGCGGTAATGGCATCTCCATACACCTGATCGTACAGGAACATGTGCAAATTATATCTTCTGGAAGCCGAAGTTTGCATTTTGCTTTTGGGGTGGAAGATATACAAACTACGAAAAAAATACTTACTACATATGGTATTCAAATCATCAAAGACATCAAGCCACGCCCTGATGGTATTTTACAAATGTTCGTACAGGATCCCGATGGGTATTTTGTAGAGCTGACACAAGGATAAGATGGATGTAATAGCAAGAATCCAAAACTTGTAAACAATCCATTCCAAGTAAACACAAGGTCAACCTATCATTTTAGTGATTTTTTGAATAAACTTAATTAAATTTGACTTTCATTAGTAGGGGGTCTGCTCATCTATTTTATAAATTAAGACAATATGAAATCGACATAAAAAATAATCAGGGTTTATTTTATACAAACCACAATGATTATTTTTTATCAAAGATTCCATCTGACCATTAAAAAACAAATAAAAATAAACAGATGAAATCCCCATAAGCAGTCTGCATACAAACCTGAATGAATATATTGCACATTGAAATCCGGGATTGTAACTTTGCTCAAAAAAGATATGAGCAACATTGCATTTGAACAAGTAATAAAAGTTGGCTGTGGGGCTGATGTTCATAAGGAAACAATAGTAGCAACGATAAGAAGGAGTGATAGCGATTTTGAAACTCGGACATTTAGTTGTTACACAAGTTCATTGATAGAATTGAGAGAGTGGTGCCAAAGTTGTGGGGTTACCCATTTTGCGATGGAGAGTACAGGTATCTACTGGAAGCCTGTGTTCAACATCCTGGAGGAATCAGACATGAAGATTATCCTTGTCAATGCCCGTCATGTAAAGAATGTGCCTGGACATAAGACAGATAAGAAGGATAGCATTTGGTTGAGTAAGCTATTATTGAGTGGATTGTTGAAAGGGAGTTTTATACCACCGGCAGATATCAGAGAATTGCGGGATTTGGTGAGGTACAAGAAGAAAGTTACCGAGCAGCGGTCATCAGAGAAGAATAGGGTTATCAAGACATTGGAGGATTGTAACATAAAACTCAGTAGCGTATTAACCAATGTTGATGGTTCAGTCGGAGAAAGATTGATCCATGATATCATAGAGGGAGAAGGAGATCCTGAAAAATTAATAAAACATTATCATGGTCGTATCAAAAAAAGCAGAACAGAGTTTAAATTAGCTTTAGCAGGAAGATTGACACCACATCATCGGCTTATGTTAAAAATGGTGAAGCGAAGCATCGAAGACAAAGATAAATTGATAGCAGATCTTGAAAAGGAGATAGACCAAAAAGTGGAGAAATATAATGATCAGATCATCAGATTGCAAACCATAGATGGAGTAGGCAGAGACAGTGCCATAACGATAATAAGTGAAGTGGGCGCAGATATGTCGCAGTTTCCAAATGAAAAGCATTTCAGTAGTTGGGCCGGAATGAGCCCGGGAAGCAATGAAAGCGGCGGTAAAAAAAAAGTGCCAAAACAATCAAAGGAAACACCCACTTAAAGTCGTGTTTGGTAGAATGTGGTTGGGGAGCGACAAGGAAGAAAGAAGGGAGGCTTAAGTTAAAGTATCAAAAACTGATGCGGCGGCGTGGTAAAACAAAAGCATTGGTAGCAGTTGGACATGAGATAATAATAGCAGTCTACCACATCCTGAGTAAAGAAGGGGAAGTGTATCGAGTACCCGAAGTAAGAGCATCAGAAGATAGAAGCAAACAAACCAATTATCATTTAACCAAACTTAAGGAACTTGGATTTGACATAGAAACGATAGCAAAAGCAATTTAAAGTCGGTTTTTTACTGGGTCAAAGAGCCCGTAGATGAAATTGATGTTTTGATGTATTAAGCACAAACCATTGTCGCCTTTGAGCACGAACATGAAACTTTTACTCTCTTAATTTATCAAAAGATCAAAATTAAAAATTAATTGATTGTCAACAAGTTAAACAAATATATACACATGAAACCTGAATGAATATATTGCACATTGAAATCCGGGATTGTAACTTTGCTCAAAAAAGATATGAGCAACATTGCATTTGAACAAGTAATAAAAGTTGGC
>JAABRH010000104.1 GCA_011391015.1 Sulfurovum sp. | reverse complement strand
GCCACCAATTTCACGCGTGACATTGTCAACACTACTCCCGATGACTGTTACCCAGAAGTGATGGCAACCATCGCTGAAGAGATGGCCGAACAGACAGGATTGCACTGCAAAGTGCTCAAACCAAAAGAACTGCGCAAAGAAAAGATGCAAACACTTCTGGCTGTTGCACGTGCAAGCCGTCATAAACCTCGCGTCATTCATCTCTCACACAAACCAAAAGATGCCAAATGCGTAGTGACTCTTGTAGGTAAAGGTCTTACCTACGACAGTGGCGGACTGAGTCTAAAACCAGCTGATTTTATGGTAACGATGAAGTCAGACAAAAGCGGCGGTTCTGCGGTTATCGGCATCATGAAAGCGGTTGCAGAGATGAATCTTCCCATAGAAGTACACGGTTTTGTAGGGGCAGTAGAAAACATGATAGGCGGAGATGCCTATAAACCTGATGATGTACTCGTTGCCAAAAACGGTAAAACCATTGAGATACGCAACACCGACGCTGAAGGCCGTTTGGTGCTTGCCGATACACTCTGCTACGCACAACAAGAGGTCAAAGCAGACTATCTTTTTGACTTTGCTACACTTACGGGTGCTTCAGTGGTAGCCGTAGGAAACTACACCTCTTCAGTGATGGGAAATAACAAAGAGATGCAAGCCCTTGTAGTCAAAGAAGCACACAATGCAGGTGAACTTGCCACAGCACTGGACTTCAACCGCTACCTCAAAAAAACCATCAAATCCGAGATAGCCGATATCTGCAATATCTCGAACACACGATACGGCGGTGCCATTACTGCTGGGATGTTTTTGTCTGAATTTATCGATGAAGAGCATGCAAACAAGTGGGCACACATCGACATCGCAGGTCCGGCATTTGTAGAACATACTTGGGGAGAAAACCCGCATGGTGCATCAGGAGCTGGCGTGAGAATGATGGTCAAACTCATCGAAAATCTAGCAGCAGACAAAAGCCACAAATAGTGGCGATTGTTTTGTTACCTTATCTTTCGTGAAATGCTTCTGAAAATGTCTTAATAATCGGCTTGGTAAGGTAGGTTAACACACTTCTGTTTCCGGTGATGATGTCTATCTGGGCAGTCATCCCTGGGGTGAGTTCTATCTTTTTATGGTCTTTAGAGACAAGCTCTGTTTTATCCAACACAATCAAAACTCTAAAATAGTATTTGTCGCCCTCTTGCGTTTTTTCGAGTATAGTGTCGGGACTGATGTACTCCACTTTTCCATGAAAAACCCCATATATACTGTAATCATAGGCATCAAGCTTGATAGCAGCAAGCTGCCCTGTCTTGACAAATGAGATATCTGAGGGTGACATTTTGGCTTCAATAATAAGCTTGTCTCCAAAAGGTACCAGTTCAAGTATCACATCACCTGCGCGTACTTTAGCACCCTGCGTGGTGATGATGATGTTTTTAACGATGGCATCCATCGGTGCGTAAATCGTTGTGCGCTCAAGGGTAATCTCTTTATCGGCAAGTTCTTGTTTTTTGGTAGAGAGTTCCTCTTCCACTTTGGTCATATCGGTTTGAGATTCTTTAAAATAAGTGTTTTTTACATTAGACATTTTACCTTTGAGTTCTGCTATCTGACGCTTCAGACGGATGATTTCAATCGCGCCGATATCACCGCTCTTTAGCAAAGGCAAGTTCATACCTAGCTCTTCTTTTGCCAAATCCAAAGACTCGTTCAGTGCGGAAAGTTCATCATTCAGTGTGCGTTGTCTTCTATGAAAAAGTGCCGTTTGATTCTCTACAAATTCAGGATACTCTTTAATCGATGGCGAAAAAGACAAGGGTTTTTCATATACTTCTGCATTGAGCCGCACCAGTGCTGCTTCGAGTGCTGCCACTTTTGATTTACTCTCATCAAATGCTGCCTGTGCCTGTTCTTTTTCCAAAACAACCAGCTCCTGCCCTTGCTTCACCTGATGCCCTTCATCTACAAATATCTCTTCTATGACACCGTCTATGGCAGACTGAATCTCCTGTGTTTTAGCAGTCGCGATGACTTGTCCGCTGGCATGGGAAATCTGATCAAGATGCGCATAAGAAGCCCATACAGAAAAAGGAATAATAATCAGACCCAAAACGCCCAGTACAATCCAAACAGGATTAATAAGTGATTTATACGGCAATTTTTCTTGTTTCATGCTCATCCTTGCACTTTGTTTTTTGCACCGGCATTCAGCTGGGCAAGCACGGCATCTTTTGCCCCATCAAGTACAATACCCTGTGGACCCACCACGATGATACGGTTGACCAAGGCAAGTAAAGCAGGCTTATGGGTCACAACGACCAAAGTATGGTTTGGTGCCAGATGTCCGGCAATCGCCTGCAATATCTTACGTTCGGTCAAATCATCCATATTGGCTGTAGGTTCATCCAAAAATAGAGCAAGTGACTGCATCAGCATCAGTCTGGTTAGCGCTATCATCTGTTTTTGTCCGCCAGAGACACTCTCTCCACCTTCGGGTATAGGCGTATCAAGACCTTGAGGGAGTGTGTTTAGCAGCTGAATCAGATTGGTATTATGGG
>JAABRH010000103.1 GCA_011391015.1 Sulfurovum sp. | reverse complement strand
GACGAAAAAAAGATATTGGAGTATCCAATGAGGCTCTACCAACTTTAAAAAATATCTTTGATCCAAAAAGAAATATAGATATCACTTTTCTCAAATAAGTTAGGTAAAGTTAGCACATTGATGAGATTTTAACTTAGTTTTTACTGGTACGGGAGCACTCCCTCCCATACCGCACAATATCCACCCCATACTTATCCCTGACCTTTAACAGCTTTTCGTTCAAAGCCGCAAACTTCACATCTTTGTCATACTCCATCAAACAAAAGGTCTTGAGATTGTGGCTGTCTGCAAAGTTTGAGGCACTGATGGCGATGTAGCGACAATCATACGAGGCAAAGTTAATATTGACAGTGTTATTCACTCTTATGGATGGCGCGGTTAACATGGTCTTGTAGATATTGGATACGACATACACTTTAGAGTACATCACGGAATAATGAATTTGTCAGAGGCAATTCTCCTATCAATGGAATTGAATCTTTTTGGAGTTATGCTAAATTAAGATTAGTGAAATTTCACGGGATGGACAAAAGAACCTTTAATCTACATCTCAAAGAGTATGAGTTTAGGTTCAATAAAAGTGGCGAAGATCTATACAAATTATTATTAAAAATCTTTAGAAAAGAACCTCTAAACTAGTCTAGCCCCTTTCAATTATAAAGAAAGACTAGATAATCTCTTCTTGTCTTGAAACACATGACTTTTCTATGATAGGTATAGCTCCATGATGTTCTCTGTGAAGGGTTTTAGAGGGATTTTCTCCAAATAACTGTGAATAATAACCTGAAAAATGCCCCATCTGCATAAACCCCCATTTTTGGGCTATTTTTGAAACAGTACTTTGCCGAGGATTGCTTTTTTTAAGTTCATTATGAACAAGATTAAGTTTAAGCTGGCGTAAAAAATAATTGGGGGTAAATCCAAAGAGTGAATTGAAACTGTTATGAAGAGTCTTTTTACTCACTTGATGCTGTTTAGATAGAGAGTCAATACTGATTTTTCCATCCATATGACGATAGACCTGATCACGGATATTAAGTACTATGTTTTCTCCTTTGGTGAGTTTAGGCAGAATAGGAGTTTGTTCTCTCAGTAGTTTTGTAAGTATATTGTTTATCTCTTCTTCAGCATCCATAATAGCTTTTATGTTCATTTTACACTCATGATCATCAGTAAAGTTTTTCCAAATATCACGTAATGCTTTTGACATCACTCCATCGGTATCCTTTATGGTATGGTAGAGTGCTTGGGAAAATTTTGGCAGTAAAGCCCCCATCTTCTCCTTTTGCAAATTCACTACGCATAACTTCATCGTATTGTTCGTCATAAAATTTAAAGGACGGCTATCATCAAAAAAGACCATATCTCCAGATTGAAGCTTCATACGGTCAAAGCATGCTTTGTCTGCACACTCTTCTAGTACGGCGAAAGTAAAACAATCCCTGGGAGGACTTACATCATACATAAAACCACCTGATCTTTGGACATAGGCGAGTTGCATAGAATGCAGTTGTAAAATCTGATGATGTCCTTTAAGCGCATTGGGGCGCAGTTGATAGGTGCAATAATGATCCCAATTTTCGGCACTGTTCATCATAGTATCATAATCATCATAGTATACATCGAGTATGTACCCTTCATTAAGTATGAGCGGTAGTGGATTATGTTTTTTTTTCATAGAATGATTGTAGCAATTTTTTTGAATAATTACACTATTTGGATAGACATACTTGAATATTATACGCTAAGATACATATTGAAATCAACTAATTTCATAATAAAAAGTAATGAATAAGAATTATGTAAAATACATTTGCTAATTTTATAAAATTTTATACTTATTGCACAAAGTATTTTATTATGCAGTCTTGGCCTTTTAGGTTCTAAAAAATTCGATAATCAAAAGGATAAACAAATGAATATAGTTCGAACACTGTATTTCACTCTCTCTTTAAGCATGATTGCTGCAGTACCACTTGTTGCTGTAGAAGTTAATGGTGTTCTTGGCTCAGCCAGTGCCACAACAACCATAGAAGGGAAACAAATTCCCGCACCAGAGCCGGAATTTGGTGGCGTGATTAAAAATAATGCGCTTGACTCAAAGACATGGTGGGCACCTCGTATCGTTCCGCCAAAAGATGCACCCAATGTACTGCTTATCATAACTGACGATGCAGGATTTGGTGTCCCCAGTACCTTTGGCGGGGTGATACCCACCCCCTCACTCGATCAGGTTGCCAACAACGGACTACGCTACAACAACATCCACTCCACGGCACTCTGCTCTCCAACAAGAGCTTCACTCATCACGGGACGCAACCATCATTCTGTGGGGTTTGGTGTTATCTCTGAACAGTCTACAGGGTTTCCCGGTTACAACAGTATCATCCCTGAAGACAAAGCAACCGTCGGGCGCATTTTACTCGACAACGGGTATGCAACCTCATGGTTTGGCAAAGACCACAATACACCCGCATTTGCAGCAAGTATGGCAGGTCCTTTTGATAAATGGCCAACAGGTTTAGGGTTTGAGTATTTTTATGGTTTTGTAGGCGGTGATGCGAACCAGTGGCAACCCAATCTTTTCCGCAATACAACGCAGAT
>JAABRH010000102.1 GCA_011391015.1 Sulfurovum sp. | reverse complement strand
ACACAAGGAGTGCTGGAGCACAAAGCGACCTATTTGGCACACATCGCTTCTGATAAGAGCATCAATCTCTCTTCAAAACTAACAGGTTATGTGGAGCAGGTTTTTGTTCAAGAATCCCAAAAAGTGAAAAAAGGTGATGTACTTGTGCAGATTGACCAGATGGAGTTAAAATCGACCATACAAGCCCTAAAAGCCACCCTCGCCGCACAACAAGATGACCTGGCATTAACAAAAAGTATCTATGCGCGCAATGTAAAACTCTTTAGGGTTGGAGGATTGGCCAAAGAACAATTGGATATCTCAAGCGCAGCAGTGCAAAACAAACAAGCAACCTTGGAAAACACTATACAAAAAATCGAACAACAGACACACCAGCTCTCTTACCTTAAAATAGTATCACCTTTTGATGCAGAAGTGGATGGCGTACTGCTTCATGAAGGTGATTTGGCCGCATCGGGTAAACCTATCCTCTCCTTAAGCAGTGGTGTGAAAAAGCTCATTTTTTCTTATCCTCCAGAGAATACCTCCATCAAAAATGGTCTTCAAGTATGGGCAGGAAATCAGCCAATAGGCAGCATTAAAGCGCTTTACACAACTTCAACCAATGGCTTAGCGAATGCAGAAGTTGAACTGAACTCTACACTTGATTTTCCTGTAGGAAGCAGTATCAATATTGAAGTGCTAACAAAAAAGTCCAAGGGATGCATCGTACCGAGTGATACAGTTTTACATAAAAAAGAAGGAAGCTTTGTGATGATTTATGAAAAAGGTAAATTTACACCTTTTCAAGTCACGATAGAGATGCATGAAGATCAATATCTGCTTATCTCTCCTTGCCCAACTTCAGCAGTGGCAAAAGCCAGTGAAGTAAAGTTGTCTCAACTTCCCGCATATGATAAAGTAGAGATAGTAGGAGCTAAGAATGAGTAAAACCTCTGGCTCTTGGGTAGAGAGAATGCTTAAAAAACCACATATCATTCTCTCTTTTCTTGCACTTTTTGTCTTTAGCGGCATGATGGGGTACGGGAAAATACACCGTAATCTTTTTCCCAACTCCAACTATCCTGAAGTTGCACTGGTTATTGTTCAACCTGGTGCATCAGCCAAAACAATGGCAAGTAATATCGCCGTACCTATAGAAGAAGAGCTTTATGCATTGGATGAAATTCGCCGTGCTTATTCCAATACTATTGATGAAGTTACAGTCATCCGAGCAGAGTTTGAATACAGTAAAAATATCGATACGGCAGTCAACGATGTAACCAATGCACTTTCAAAAATTCGTGCAAAACTTCCTAAAGACATTAAAGAACCGCAAGTCATTAAAATCACCGAAGCAACAGCCCCTGTACTTGTCATAGCAATGTCCCCCAAACCC
This sequence comes from Sulfurovum sp., assembly GCA_011391015.1. Lineage (GTDB taxonomy): Bacteria > Campylobacterota > Campylobacteria > Campylobacterales > Sulfurovaceae > Sulfurovum. The sequence continues at coordinate 1,252 of JAABRH010000102.1, read as the reverse complement.
AACACGACACTGACGCTGGAAGATATTCGTGATTTGGCAGATAGTGACATCAAACATTCATTGTTAAAGACCAAAGATATCGCAAATGTTGATATCTTTGGTGGGTATGAAAAAGAGTTGCAGATCATAGTGGATAAACAGAAGCTGGATAGCTACGATCTCTCACTAGGGCAAATCATCGCCACACTGCAAAAAAATGATAATGAATATGCCATAGGCTTTGTAGAGAATGAAGCACATCGTTACTTACTCAAATCACAAGGAAAAAGACAAAAGGTCGATAGTCTCAAAGCATTGAGGCTGACACCAGAGGTAAAACTTTCTGATGTCGCAGAGGTCTATTTTGGTCATTATGAAAACACGGCTGCATATTACGGAAATGGCAAAGCTGCGATAGCGCTCTCTATCCAGCGCTCCGTCTCAGCCGATGTGATACAAACCATCAATCAAGCTGAAATAATTATGGATGATTTTAAGGCACGCTACCCAAACATCAACTTTGAAGTGAGCGATACCCAAAAAGATACTATCGTGCAGAGCACTGAAAATATGTTTGAGTCACTTCGTGATGCGATTATCATGTCCACAATTGTTGTTTTCCTTTTTTTGGCAAGTTTCCGTCAAACATTGGTGGTATTGGTAACAATTCCTCTGGTGTATGCCTCAACCATCGCGTTGATGTGGCTTGTTGGCATAGACTTTAATGTTGTAACCCTTACCGCGATTATCTTGGCATTGGGACTGTTGCTAGATGATACGCTAGTGGTAATGGAAAACATTGAGAGGCATTACAGGGAACTAGGCAAAGAGATACACGCAGCAGTCTTTGATGGAACCAAGGAAATCATGTTTGCAGACTTCAGCGGTACAGTAACAACAATGATCGCACTTTCCCCGATGCTCTTTGTAGGAGGATACCCTCAAACGGTTTTTGCTCCTCTTGTTGGTACACTACTGTTGGCTTTAGTCGCATCTTATGTTATCTCGATCGTTGCTGTACCCCTTCTCTCACTTTATATCTTAACCATTCAAAATCCTCTTTTGCTGAAAATTGAAAATACTTTTCATTCTATTATTGGCAGGGCAAATGATACGATTCAAAGTTTCTTTGCCACACTCGTCAAAGCGATAACCGCTTCTAAATATTTGGGAGTTTTCTCTTTTGTTGTCCTCATCGCACTTTTTGTGACTTCAGTTAAAGTGGTCATGCCTGTTGTGGGTCAAGAGCTTATGCCGCCTATGGACACAGGAG
>JAABRH010000101.1 GCA_011391015.1 Sulfurovum sp. | reverse complement strand
CTCTTGCACCATACACATGAATCATCTCTTTAGTACTCTCTGACATTTTTACACTCTTTGGTTTTAAAAATTAAGTGGGGATTATAACATCTTTCCCAAATCTTTTGTACAAGCATCAAAATATGACAATTTGACAACTCTAATCCCATTTTTTGCTCGTACGACTATAATACGCTTATGACACACTTTACAAACCTGCAGCTGGAGTCATTGGCTCTTCTGGTACTCTTTTTTCTACTCTTTGTCTATAAAACAATGAGGTTATGGCAACAGCTCAGAACTAAAAGCCTGCTCAGAAAAAACAGAACACTGAAAAAACTCAAAGCTCTAAGCTGGGATGACTTCGAGCTTTTGTGTATGGAACTCTTTGCAAATATGGGCTGGAAAGTGCTGGGCAACAACAAAAAAGGTGCCGATGGCGGCGTAGATATCTGGATGCAAAAAAGCGCGTTTGGCACAAAAACACGTACCGCGCTTGTTCAGTGCAAACGCTATGATGATGCAATGGTGACCATCAAAATCATCAGGGAGATGTACGGACTGATGTTTGAACATGACGCCGATGAAGTCTATGTCGTTACCACCAGCCGCTTCACCAAAGAGTGTTACACCTTCATCAAAGAAAAAAAGATGACACTGATTGACGGCGAGCACTTGGTGGCACTCATCCGAAAACAAAGTTAAACAAGCGGTTCTTGGGTAAAAAATGCCTCAATAACTTCTCGCATCTCTTCGGGGTCTTCAATGCGGTTGACCTCATTTCTAAATGCAGACGCACCCTGATATCCCACTTTTGAGTAGGAGTGAAGGTTTTTTCTAAAAAGTATGGCTCCATACCTGTCATAATGTGCAATCATCTGATCAAAATGCTCCAAGACAACTTCTTTGATAAGTGTGCTGCCAGGTTCATCCATCCCCTCTTTGATCTGTTTAAAGATCCAAGGTTTTCCTACGGCTGCACGCCCTATCATCACCCCGTCTGCACGGGTATGCTCAAGCACCCATTTTGCTTTGGCAGGCGAATCGATATCCCCATTGGCAAAAACAGGGATGCAGACACGTTGTTTGATTTGGGCTATCGCATCATAGTCCACGGCTGCTTTATATCTGCCTGCTCTGGTTCTTCCGTGCACTGCGATATAGTCCGCACCGCTCTCTTCGCAGATACGCGCGATCTCTTCATGGTTTTTTTCATTAAATCCCAAACGGAATTTGACCGAAGTGTACTCTTTGTTGGAGTATTTTTTAATCGTCTCTATCACCCTTCCCATCTGCACTAGATCAGTAAGCAAAGAAGAGCCTTGAAGATTATTGACCACTTTAGGGGCAGGACAACCGCAGTTTAAATCAATAGCAGTCACATCATCTCTATCATTGATAATTTCAACCGCACGCCTGATAACATCCAAATCAGACCCTGCGATTTGTATTGCATAAGGATTTTCAATCGGGCTTTTTTCAAGCATGCGGTAGGTTTTTTGGGAGTGGTGCATTAAAGCGTTGGAGCTGATCATCTCCGAAATGGTCAGGTCAACACCGAATTTCTTGACCACAGAGCGAAAAGGAAGATCGGTAAAGCCTGCAAGCGGTGCCAAAGCGTACACAGGTGTGGAAAAATCAAGTGTCGCCATTGTAGCTCTTAGAGAATATTATTGACACACAGCACGTATGTCGATAATGTCTTCAAGTTTGTATTTGTGGTGTTCTTTTCTAAGCTCATACAGAACTCTAAACTTGATAAATTCATCTTCGCCCTGCTCATCAAGGAAAATAGCTACCTGGTCTAAAAGCTCATACTCAAACAAAAGATACAGATAGGCTGATTCTGCATTTTCATTGTCAGCACGGAACGCTTTAAAAAGTGCCAAGGATTCATCGGGAGTAAAATGTTTTTTACACATCAGCGCGATTTGCACAAACGCTTCACAGCGTGGTTTTAAGGCTGCTACAAATTCACTCAACACAGCAGGAGTCAACTCCAGTCTATTTTGGGCATCAACACGATCGAGCATCAAGAAAAAATGCTCTAGATCAAACACCTTGACATATTTGCGTGCTTTTTCAAAATTCTGTGTCGTCGCAAAAAGTGTGAGTGCTTTTGTACGTATTTCAATCGGATACTCAGATGCTGATTTCATGACTTCTTCAACAAATTTTGCCTCTACCTCAAGACGGTTCAGTCTGTTTTGCACAACGATGGGATTGTCTGATTGAAAGACTTTTGACATCTTTTCTTCTTTGAGGTCTACATATTCGCCGTTTTTGATTTTCTGTATCATCCCAATGACACGCATTAGTCTAGGCGTCAGCCCTTCAGGTGCACCGGTAACACTCAATGATGCATGAGCCAGCAACGATGCAGAGTTACCTAAAGTGTCCGTAGCATACTTTTGCTCTTTTGGTTCACCCACCAAAGACCAATAGAGGGCATCTTCTAGTGTATGGGCATCTTTTTGCCATTTTTTAAGCATAAAATAACTTTTTAAGCCATAAAAAAACATATGCACCAAAGTAAAAACAAATAAGATAAACATAGGCAGGACTATCCATAAGGCAATGGGGAAATTCAAATTTATTCCCATTATTCCCACGATGTAATAGCTCGAATTGATCGCATACGTCATCGCAGCAACAATCCCCATGAGCGCTAATGCAGCAAAACTATATAGCCCCAGTCTCATTGTTT
>JAABRH010000010.1 GCA_011391015.1 Sulfurovum sp. | reverse complement strand
ATTTAGAATTGATAATGTTTTCAATCGTACCACCAACGTTTGCAATCTTAAATGCGCCAGGAACAATGCCCCCAACAGTAGCAGGTCCGATGACAATCACACCTGCATCACGAGCAGCTTGGTTCATTTTACGTGCAAGTCTTTCAGGGATACCTTCCGCTGTAATCATAATAGAAGAAAATCCGCCGATTTGCAATGCTTCCATGGTTACATCATACGCTGTTCTAAATGATGCAAAGTTCAAAAGAACATCAGCTTGTGGCTGTGCCGCTTTTGCTTCTGCAGTATTTTTATAAAGGGGAATCATGATTTCATCACCACCCCAGAAAAATTTCTCAAACTTGTTTCCGCTTGTAGGCGCTACAATACCCGCTACTGAAGGTTTTTCTCTTTTGATCGTGTAGTCATAGTCTAACATTCTTTGGATTGCTGTTGTGTTGTTGTTCCAAAAAATAGCCTGTGTATTTCTCGTAAATAATTGTGCCATCTTCTCTCCTTATGCCTCTACTGCCATTCTAACGATATCAGTTACATGTGTCTCTGGTCCGTATACATCTATCCAAAGACCAAGTCTATCTGCTGCTTCTTTAATGTCTTTAAGACCTTTTTCGTAGTTTGGTCCGCCACGTCTAACATATATTTTGATGCCTACATTTTTCATTTTGTCCGCATATGCTTCAAATGCCTGGATAATACCCGTAAAGGTTTTGGCAACATCTGTAAAGTTCGCAATCGCTCCACCGATAATCAGGATCTTTTCTCTGCCTTGCGCATCTTTTTCTCTTGTCATCAAATCAAGCAGTGTTTCTGCATAAAATTTAGTCTCACCCGTTGTCGGTCCACCTGAGTACTCACCATAGTTGGCAAGGTCTTCGATGCCTGCAAGGTCAGCAATCGTATCTGCATATACCACTGATGCACCACCACCGGCTACCATTGTCCAGATACGTGCTTCAGGTTTAAGCAGTGTTAATTTAAGTGAAGCACCTGTTTTTGAATCTGCTTCCTCGATAGCAAGTACTTCTGGAGACTTTTCTTCCATACCGAATGCAGTGGGGTACTCAACATCACCCCACGCATCTACCATCATAAATCCGGCAGTATCATCGAGTTTTGCAACCATATCAAGCAGTTCGATTTTGTTGCCTTGCATCACAAATGGGTTGATTTCAAGGTAAGCGAAGTTTAATTCTCTGTATGCTTTAAAGAAACCGATTGCAAATTCAGCAAACGCAGCTTTATCTTTTTCGGCTACATCTGCAGGGACATTGGCTCTAATCTTAGAAGCTATCTCTTCTTCTGTGTCCGTAATCTTGAATGCAACTTCAGTTACCTTCTCTTCCCATCCCTCTTCTACTTCCATACCACCCTCAGCCGACATATAGAGTACATCATCATCACCCACAACAGTTGCTGAAATGTAGTACTCTTCTTCTTGTGCATGCGGTGTAAACGGTTCGACGATAAAATGGGTCAACATATCCACAGAAGGCTCACCCGTTGGTGTATCACCGTCAAAGGAAAAGTAAACGGATTGTTTTGTGCTTGACTTTTCATCAATCCAGCTTGTTGCTTTTGCCAACGAAACATCACCCGGTTTGGCATCTTTGAACAATACCAAATTGTTTTTACCTCTTTTTCCAAAAAGCATATCCGGTTTGGCAACCAGTGTTTTTTGATTGAGCCATGTGTGTGTTTTGGCAGCTTCTGAAAGTTCTGATCCGTTTTGGACCATTACGGTTTCATATGCATACGTGAAGTCCGGGAAATATTTACCCCAGTGCTTTGCCAGAATTGACTTTGCGTCATACTCTCTAATCGCCTTTTGAGCCATTGAGTTCTCCTTTAATTTAGTTCATATTAGTTTAGCATGTGTAAGATTTGACTTTCGTTTATCTAATGCAAACGATAAGTCTAAAATAAGTATTGTGTATTTTAGAAACAATGTGGAATATATTTTCTTATGGGTTTGGACAAGGAAGCATTTCATAGTACTTCAACTGGTAATAGTAGCGCCCTTTGCCGCCTTCATAGCAATTTTTACCTTCTGATTTTAATTTTTCTGCCATCAAATAAGGAGCATAGAGTCGGTGTGCAAAATGTTTTTTGGGATAAGGTGTAACATAATACAACAGTTGATGAAACACAATCGCACTGACCGTCAAAGACAAGAACAGAACAACCACATAAAAACCGCGTTTATACATTTTTTGAAACTCAGGCAAACGCACTCTGATGCTATGATTATACACATCGAGCATCACAATCACTGCAATCATAACATAGGGTGCGAAATCGGCAATAGCCACACGCTGCCTGATAGAAAGCAATAATGAAAATGCCAAAGCCGTAAAGGAGATATACCACAAGAGTGTCTGTTTGCCTCTTAGCAGGGTGCGGTACATCGCATAGACAAAATACAAAAACAACAAAGGAGAAAAAATCGTGGCATAGAGCCCGAATATTTCAGCAAAATGCCCTGCTGGGCGACCGCCTATTGCGATACCTTTGGAAAAATAGATAAATGCAGTAAAAAACAAGAAAGAGGAAAAGACAAGTTTTTTGTCTTGATACATCACACCATACAGAAAAACAGCAATAAAAAAGACCATAGAACTTTCATGAACAAAAAAGAGCAGAAGCATAATAAACAAAAGAGGAACAAAATGTCCTTTTTCATAGAGTATGACAAACAAAAGTACAAGCGGTAAGACAACAATAGCCGCATTGGCCAACACACTTGCGGTGAGTATGCCCGGTAAGAACATGAAGATAAAAGTAGCCAGATAGGCATCATCGTTCCTAGGAAAATAGTGTTTGCCAAGATGATAAAAAAGTCCTATGGTCAAAAAACCGAACAAAAGATAAAAGAGTCTTAAGCCTAGAAATCCAGGAACAAAGTGCTGTCCCCATTGCATAAACATACTTACGACATCTTGTGAGTTATAGAGTAACTTTGCCTCATGGGGGCTGATGGGCGTAGTCGATGCCAGGTAAAAAACAGCTATGCTATAAAAGAAAAGTGCGACGATGAAATGCTGTTTTTTCATAAAAAGCGTTAGAGTTTAAGAAAGTTGTCTAACATCTCATGGCCGTATTCGCTCATAATGGACTCAGGATGAAACTGCACACCGTAGATAGGTTTATCTTTGATCTGAAGTGACATAATCTCACCATCATCCTTGCTATGGGATGTTGCGACAATACACGCTGGCAAAGTCTCTTTTTTGACAATAAGCGAATGATACCGTGTAGCCCTAAACTCATGCGGCAAGGTATTGAAAATCGGTGTAGGCGCATCTACAATGATTTGCGACGTTTTGCCATGCATCATGTGTTTGGCTCTCACGACATCGCCTCCAAATGCCTGTGCGATGCTCTGATGGCCCAAACAGATGCCAAAAATAGGTGTAGTGTCCGCAAAGGTTTTGATAACATCCAGTGTAACGCCTGCATCATCAGGTGTAGCTGGACCAGGAGAGAGGATGATTTTTTCAGGATTAAGTGCTTTAATCTCATCGATCGTTAATTCATCATTGCGTATGATTTTCAGATCCGCGCCCAATTCTCTGCAATACTGAACGATGTTGTAGGTAAAACTGTCATAATTGTCTATCATCAATACCATATTTATATATTCCTCTTCATATCTTCAGTCCAAAAAAATGCAATCCACTTTTGTGCCTCTTGCACGGACCAATCTGGAGCTATTTTAGCACCTTTCTTATAAAAAAGCGAAGCTGTTTTAAATGTGATATCCGGATAGATTTTGCCTAAAACATTTAGAACTTCAGCCAGTGTATCTCCGCTATCTACAATATCATCTACAATAAGTGCACTTTTTACGCTTCTTAACTCCGGCACATTAAAGACTGTCACACCTTCAAGCTTTGTACTCTCATCATATCCTATGGTATTGATACTATAAACTTCTCTGATACTATAATACTCTCCAAGAAGCTGTGACAAACAGAGTCCGCCTCTTGCGATGGCGATGATGCAGTCAAACTGCCAATCTATCTTTTGTGTGAGCACTTTTGCATCAGCTAAAAAATCTTCATAGCTATAATACTGCTTATCCATTCTAGTAAACTTTGAGCTCGTTATACAGACTGTCTCTTTCTATGGGCTGGAATCCAGCATTTTTAATCAGTGACACAAAATCATCTAGATTCATACCCTGACTGCTTTTTGCACCGGCAGCCGATTGGATGGACTCTTTCTCTATGGTGCCGTCGAGGTCATCACAGCCAAACTCTTGGGCAATCAGTGCCAAGTTAACCGATGCAGTGACCCAGTAGGCTTTAATGTGAGGGATATTATCAAGCAGTATACGCGAAATCGCATAGGTTTTGAGTATCTCCTGCCCTGAAGGATAGTCTGTTACTTTCAGGAAGTTGTTTTCTCTTTGATACACCAGCGGGATAAACGCGTTAAAACCGCCTGTTTTGTCTTGCAGTTCACGCAGTCTTAACATGTGGTCAATGCGGTGGGCTCTAGTTTCTACATGTCCAAACAACATCGTTGCATTACTCTGTCTGCCGCGTTCATGCCATTTTTGGTGTATCTCTAGCCATTGGTCGGAAGTGACTTTGCCTTTGCACAAATACTCGCGTACCACTTCATCAAAGATCTCCGCACCCCCACCCGGCATAGAGTCCACACCGCTTTCTATCATAAGGTCTAGCACCTCATCATAAGAGAGTCCGTATTGGCGAGTCAAAAAGTCTATCTCTGCGGCTGTCATGGCTTTGATATGCAAAGCAGGAAACTGCTCTTTGATTTTTCTAAAAGCACCCATATACCATTCGACACCATCATGAGGATTGTGTGCTGAGACAATGTGTATCTCTTTGGCTCCCAATTCGTTTGAACGCTTGACTATTTCCAATATCTCATCATGATTCATGGTGTATTGGTTGGGGTTTTTTCTGCTTGCGCTATAGGCACAAAATTTACAAATATCAGCACATACATTGGTAGGATTGAGGTGACGATTGATGTTAAAATAGCTTTTGTTACCATACTTCTCTTTACGAATGGTATCGGCCAATTCACCGAGCGTATAGAGGTCCAAATCATACAGTGCTTCACCCTCTTCTTGAGTCAGTCTTTGTTTATTTTGTACCTTTTGTATCAAATCCATTTGAGTCTATCCATAGTTGTTTTTGGGTATTATAGCACTAAAACATTAGGGAGTATGGCGTGGATGATGTTAAGATACAAATAGAAGCATTACTGTATGAAAATGCACCCCATACTCAGATAGCCAAAGTGCTTAAACAAGATATCAAAAACTACTTTGAAACACTGGGTGAGACGTTTGCCACCTCAGGAGGCAAAGATTTTTTAGTTAAACATACCAAAAAAATAGACGATATCCTTAAAACCGTTTACAAAGTTGCCCAGAGGGAGATGTTTCAAAACTATGCACCTATGAAAAACGCTATTCCTCTTTCATTGGTCGCACTGGGCAGTTACGGACGGGAACAGCTATGCGTGCATTCAGATATTGATCTGATGATCGTGTATAAAGAAATCCCAGGCTACAACCTGCAGGCTATGATTGAAAAAATGCTCTATTTGCTGTGGGATATAGGGCTTAAGCTTGGACACAGAGTCCATACTGTCGAAGAACTCATGGCAGTCTCGAGGACCGACATCACCATCAAAACTGCACTCATCGAATCGCGTTTCATAGAAGGCTCCAGCTTTGTCTGGATGGAAACGCAAAATGTCATCAACCAGATACGCCATGATGACATTCAAGGATTTATCCAAAGCAAACTGGACGAACAGACGCTTAAACACAAAAAATTCCCACTTACCATGGAGCCCAATCTCAAGGACGGTGTAGGCGGTTTTCGTGATGCCAACCTGGTGTTTTGGATAGGCAAAATACTCTTCAATGTGAATAATATCAAAAATATACCCGCCCATATCATAGAGGAGCAGGAGTATCGTGAGTTTCGCATCGCATTGGAGTTTTTGTTTCGTGTTCGCTCTGCTTTGCATCTGGTTACAGGAAAAAAAGAGGATAAACTCCGGCTTGACCTCATCCCAGATATCTCGCTGTTACTTGGCTACAAAGAAGGCGCAAGAGGACAGATACTTTGTGCCAAAAAAGTGACCGAAAGCCTGAAAATTATCAGACTTTACAGTCGGATTTGGGTTACTATTTTAACACGGGACTACGCTGTTGCTCTACAAGAGAAACTTTTTATTTATCCTGATGAGGGCGGAAACACTTTTTATGCTCTGCTCAAACAACTTATTGAACATGCGCAGAAACCTTTTTATGCCCATCCCACTTTTTTACAGGCACTCATTGGTGCTAAGAAACCACAGCGTCTGGGTACTGAACTCTACAAAAGCATTAAAGAGATCTTTTACCTACCCTACTCCTACTCGATTTTTAATGCACTCTCGGATGCAAGACTGCTTGGATATACCATCCCTGCCATGAAAAAAATCATCGATCTGCCTCAATTTGACGGCTATCATGAGTACGCTGTCGATATCCATTCTATACGCTGTGTCTATTATTTGGAACATATAGATGACCCTTTTATCGCCGGGCTGTATGATGCTTTGAGTGCCGATGAAAAGGCGATGCTCAAAATCGTTACCTTTTTGCATGATGCAGGCAAAGGACGCAGAAGCGATCATCACTTCGTCGGTAGCTCTTTGTTTAAAATCTTTGCCGAAAAGCTAAAAATAAAAAAAGAGTTGATTGCTCAGGGTGAAACACTCATACTATACCACACGCTCATGAGTAAAACAGCCCAGCGTGAAGATCTCTACAGTGAAAAAACAATTTTGCATTTTGCCTCCCACTTTGCCAGCAAAAAACTGCTTGATCTGATCTATATCCTTACCTATGCCGATATGAACGGTGTAGGTGAAGGTATATATAATGCCTTCAACGCCAAACTCATCAAAACGCTCTATGATGAATCTGTAGCGATCTTAGATCAGACCGAGATGCTCGATGAAGCTGCCAAGCGGTATAAAAAAGAGGAGACGCTCAAGAAAAACAGTGCATTTACTGCACTTACAAGTGCAGAACAAAAGAAAATACTGCAAATTCCTTCAGATTTGCTCTTTTTACGATACACACCTTTGAGCATTGTTGAACTTGCAAAAAAAGCTTTTCAGGCTAAAACATACCATTTTGAGATACACAATGAAGGCTATTTGACGATCGAAGTGATTCGCGCTACATCCTTCAACATCTCCTATCTGCTGAGCAAACTCTCGATGCTAGAAGTGGTCAATATGGACATCTGTAAACTCTTTGATGGACTGAAATACTTTAAAATAGAGTTTTCAGACATGCTTCATGCAGAAGACATGCACAGAGTAGAGCAGATACTGCACGACTCCTTTGATGACAGCAAAAAAAGCACATTAAGCGTCCCCGAGATAAAGGAGGATGAGCTACACATCGACTGTGAGTACTCCAAGTCTTATGCTTTGATGAAACTGGAGTGTAAAAACCAAAAAGGACTGCTTGCCTATATGATTAACATCTTTGATGCGATGGGCATAGACATCGCTACAGCGAAGATACACACTATCAAAAACCGTGCCAAAGATATGTTCCTCATTGAAAAGAATGGAAACTTTTGCCATAATACACAAGAAGTAATTGAAAAACTAACTAAAGGTACAGTATGTGTGGAATCGTAGGCTATTTGGGTCTGAATGAAAAAAAAGAGATACTGCTAGATGGCTTGCAGGAGCTAGAGTATAGAGGCTATGACTCAGCTGGCATCGCAGTCATAGAAGGCAGTAAACTCCACAACTTCAAAGCCATCGGCAAACTTGAAAACCTCAGAGAAAAAACCAAAAGCTACCACTCTGAAGGCTTTGGTATCTCCATCGGACACACACGTTGGGCAACACACGGCAAACCAACAGAACTTAACGCCCATCCACACTTGGGTGCGTACTCGTATGTGGTACATAATGGCATCATCGAGAACTATCAGGAACTCAAGCATGAGTTGCAAGCAGACGGTGTCACCTTCTTGAGTCAAACTGACACAGAAACCATCGTGCATCTTTTTGAGAAAAACCACAAAACAACACCTGATGCTTTTTTGGCGTTTGAGAAAACCATTGCTAGACTAGAAGGTGCGTATGCCACGCTTCTCATCACTGAAGCAGCCCCAGATACCATCTTTTTTGCCAAACAAGGCTCACCGATGCTCATAGGCTTTAGCAAGGATGATGTCTATTTTGCTTCATCAGATACACCGATTATCGGAAAAGCCAATGAAGTGTATTACCTCGAAGACGGCGAGTACGGGTATGCCAAAGCAGGTGTAGTCAAACTCTTTAACACTGAAGGTGAAAAAAGTTTTACCAAACAAACACTCACGAGCGACAAAATCTCGGCACAAAAAGATGGATACCGCTTCTTTATGGAAAAAGAGATCTACGAACAAAGCCGCGTGATGAGCGAGACGATGATAGGACGGGTGCGTGATGAGAGTATCTACTTTGAGGAGCTCGGTGAAGATTTTTTTGATGGCATCACTTCGATTAAAATCTGTGCCTGCGGTACAAGTTACCACTCTGCACTCTGTGCAGCGTACCTTTTTGAACGCTTGGCAAAAGTACGCTGTGAGGTGGAGATAGCATCAGAGTTTAGATACAAAGAGCCACTGCTTCTTAAAGACACCCTCTTTGTCACCATCTCACAAAGCGGCGAAACGGCTGATACACTCGAAGCACTCAAGATGGCAAAAAAAGCAGGACTCAAAAGCCTCAGCATCTGCAATGTCGATAACTCGTCCATCGTACGCCAGAGCGATGCAGCCATCCTGACTAGAGCTGGAATCGAAAAAGGGGTTGCCAGCACCAAAGCTTTTGCGACACAAACCATGGTGCTTTGGATGCTAGCCGTGTACCTCGGTCAAACAAGAAAAACACTCTCCTCGGTTTTGGCTAAGACAGAGATAGATGCCATGCTGCACACCCCAAAAGCACTCATCGTTGGTGATGAACTTCATGCCAAACTGCACCGGCTCTCCAAGCGTTACTTGCATGGGCATGGATTTTTCTTCATCGGCAGAGACATTTTTTACCCTTTGGCACTCGAAGGCGCACTCAAACTCAAAGAGATCAGCTACCTGCACGCAGAAGGCTACCCAGCAGGTGAGATGAAACACGGGCCTATAGCTTTGGCTGATAGCGAACTCTTTACGGTTGCACTCATGCCCAAAACCATGCACTACGACAAGATCAAATCCAACGTTGAAGAGCTAAGTGCCAGAGATGCGACCATCTTGGCAATCTCACCCGAACCGTTTGCCTTGGCGGATGATTTCATCCAAACGCAGTATGCTACCCATCCGATGCTGGAGTTTTTTGAGATGATGGTCATCACGCAGTTATTTGCCCTTGAAATTTCTGTACGATTAGGCAATGATGTCGATATGCCTAGAAACTTGGCTAAATCTGTGACGGTGGAGTGACGCCACCTGCAGCCACTATTTTCTTTTTTAAATCAAAATAATAGACTTTCAAATCAAGTCCATTTTCATATCGGTACGCAAGTATTTGGTTGATTATCTGTGGACTTAGGATAGATGAGATAGAGTTTTTGATGACTTTCTACAAGATATTTTGTATTATATCAGTTGTGCAGTGATTTTCAAACCACTCTTTGCATAAAGTGGTATAGACGGTCTTGTAGGCGTCAAATTTTTTTTCATTGTACGCTTTGGTGTAGTGACTTAAAAAAGTCTGTTCTTCTTCTGAAGTCAGTGCAAACTCCACACACACACATGCCAAGTCAAAATACCTGTCATTCACCCCTGCATATTCAAAATCTATCAGTTTGATACTTTCACCAAAAAGTATATTTTTGGGATTTAAGTCATTGTGGCATAGAACATACTCTTTGGGTGTTTGGGCAATGTACGCACACGCTTCAGCAACTGCATCGTTTGGATTTTCGATATGCACGGGGATGGGTGTGCTCTCTACCCTGATGGCGTGGAGTTTTGTTAAGATAAAGGCTAACTGCTCCAAGTCAGCTTGCGGCAAAGTTTCGCGATGCACCCCCTCTACAAACGCAAAAATCATCAAACTCTTTACTTCATCAAGTACTAAAGGCTCTGCAGCGATACCTTGGGCAAATGCAAGCTGCTGCACCCTAAACTCAAATGCTCTGTCTATGTCTGCTTGGAGGAGTTTGCGCACGATGTATTTTTTGCCTTCAGCAATAATCAGGTAGTTGGCATTGCAATATCCCTGCTGCTCAAGGTAAACACAAGAGTCTATCGATTTGTTTTCAAAAAAAGGATGATGTCTGAGCAGCTCTGTCATGAGGCTACAAGTGTATGGTTTTGCATGGTGTAAACTTTGTCTGCGATGCGCTTGCAGTCTTGTACCTCGTGCGTTACCATAATAGTATGCAGGTTATGTGCTTGGGTGATCATTTTGACCAGATCAAGCATCTCTGCTCTGCTTTTTTCATCCAATCCTGTAAACGGCTCATCCAAAAGCAAAATCGCCTCTCTTCGCATCAACACACGTGCCAAAGCCACACGCTGCTGCTGTCCGCCTGAGAGCCTTGAAGCAAGGGTATGTTCAAAGGCTTCCAAACCGACTTCTTTTAGGATGTCTTGCACCTTTGCCACATCCTCTTTACTCTCTTTGAGGGTTTTGCTCACACCCAACAAGATATTTTTGCGTACACTAAGATGTTCAAAAAGATTGTGTGACTGAAAAAGGATGGAGACAGGTCTTTTTTCCACACTAAGCCCTAACAGCTCTTTGTCATCCAACATGATACTACCAGCATTTGACTCTACAAATCCTGCGATGATGTCAAGCAGAGTGGACTTTCCGCTTCCGCTCTCTCCGAGTATCGCCACTACTTCTTTGGGGTGGGCTTGCAGGGCATAATGGTAGATCTCATCCGCATCTTTATGACTGTACGCTACATCTAAAACACTAAACAACCCTACTCCTTACCAGTCGCGGCACTCCCATAAATACACCCAGTACCAGTACCAACAAAATGACTGCTACCCCCGATGCGTCAGTGCTGCGGTATGAACCCATCAGTTGGTAGAGATACCAAGGCAGTGTGGTGAATGCATCAGATCCAAAAAGTGCTATGATACCCAAATCTCCAAGAGAAAAACAAAACGCCAAAGCAAAGACATAGCCCAATGAGGATTTGAGGTAGGGATACTCGACACATATCCATCGCTGCAGAGGTGTCAACCCCAGTGAAAATACCAGTCTGTCATAACGTGAGGCTGTCTTTTGCATCGCCGGTACAAGCACCGAAAGGGCAAAAGGAAGCGACATCAGTACATTGGCACTCAAGAGTGCTGCCGTTGTCCAAACATGGGGTGAGGCTTCGTACTCTTTAGACAGGAGAAAAAAACCTAAACCAAGGACCAAAGAAGGTATCGCCAAATACAGATTGCCTGAAAATGCCAGCAGGGCATTGAACAGTGGAGCAAAAGGTTTGCCTGCCAAACGGCTCTGCAGGGTAAAGTTTCGTCTTGCACCCCCAAGTAACAAAGCAATAATCACCACCAATATACTTGAAACCGTAGCCAAAACCAACGATGTCAGCAAAGAGCTTACAAACAATGGTTCACGAAAAATATGCCCAAAGTCTGCACCCATACCTTCAGACACTATCACCACCAAAGGAGAGATAAAAAACAATGCAAAAAAAATGATGATGAACCATTGGATGCTTTGTATGCTCTTTGATTCTTTCCATGGTATGCGTGTTGTGCTTGTCTTGAGATTGGACAGGGCTGCTCTGTGCTGTGAGGTGACTCCAACAAGCAGTGCAGAGATACCCAGTTGCACAAGTGCAAGTTTGAGTGCCAAAGCGATGTCAAAGTCAAGCTTCACGGCTTCATAGATAGCCACTTCAAGTGTGTTATAACGCGGTGAGCCTCCTAACAGCAACACCACGGCAAAGGAAGTAAAACAGAGTAAGAAGATGGTAGACGCAATGCCAAGCAGTGTGGAACGTAACGCCGGATACTCTACATACCAAAAGCGTTCAAACACAGAAAAGTTCAAACTTTTTGCCAGCTTATACTTCTCTTTGGGAATGGACTCAAAGCTATGCAGCAAGGCTCTACTCGCAAACGAAGCATTGAGATAGGTATGTGCCAGCAAGATGCCCGTCAACCCGTACAGATACGAGCCAAAAGAGGTATCAAACAAAAAAAGAGTGAGTTGATTGAGGTAGCCATTGCGTCCAAAGATGCCTATAAGTCCAAAGACGACGATGAGCGTAGGCAACACCAAAGAAGAAGAAAAAAGTGCCACCAAAAGCCCCCGCCCTCTAAAGTCCGGCTGATGCGCCAAAGCCCAGGCGATCAAAACACCTACACCCAAAGAGAGCAGCGTAGAAAGAAAGGCTTGAAAAAGGGTGAACCCTAAAAGGCTGTAGACACGGCTATCTAGCCCAGAGAATCCTCCTTCGTTTTGCGCGCTGTAAAGTGTATAAAAGAGCATAAACGCAAAGCTGAATAAGCCAAGCGAGATGAGACTGCCGGCAAGTACTGCACCTTTAAATCGTCTCAAGCCTTTAAACATCTTAAAATTGCATCGCTTCGAGCCATTCATCGATAATGGCTTTTCTGCTCTCTTGAACTGTTTTGCCGTCCATGAGCATCATCTGCTTTGGTTTATGCAAGGTCTCAAAGGCAGCATGCAAGGGGGTATCTTTTACAACAGGGTATGCCCAGTTTGTTGTCGGGATGATGTTTGCAAACGTTTTTGAATGCATAAATGCCAAAAAGGCTTGTGCCAGAGCTTGCTGTGTGGAGCTTTTGAGTACAGCTGCCACTTCTATCTGTCCGTAGTGCCCCTCTTTAAAGGTTGCAGATTTGATGGTGGTTTTGTTTTCTTCCACGATGTGATAAGCCGGTGAAGTGGTGTACGAGAGCACCATATCGGCTTCACCTTTTAAAAAAAGTCCATACGCCTCCGACCAGCCTTTGGTGATGGTAAGTATATGCGGTGCCAAGCGTTTCCAGTACGCCCCTGCTTTCTCACCATAAACTGACTTCACCCAGAGCAAAAGCCCTAAACCCGCTGTATCGGAGCGGGGGTCTTGTATGACGATTTTAAACTCTTTGGGCATAGAAGCCAAGGCTTCAAACGAATCAGGCACTTTTTCAAGTCTGTCTGCATCATACACAAAAGCAAAATAGCTGTAATCAAACGGCACAAAAGTATCGTCAGTGTATGCAAGAGGTAAATCCAGAGAAGAGGTATCGAAGGTATGGGGTGCAAACAGACCTGTCTCTTTGGCTACCTGAGCAATGCTCGTATCCAGCCCCAACAAAATGTCTGCTTTGGTATTTTTGCCTTCAAGCTGTATCTTGCGCAGTGCACCCAAAGAGCTTGAGATGCCCACAAACATAACGGTGCAGTTGTGCTCAGCTTCAAATGCACTCTTGAGCTTGGGTGCCGCGCCCCATGAAGCAGCAAAAGAGTCATAGGTGTAGATGGTGAGTGTGGGTTTATCGCTTGCAGACGCAAGACAAACTAGCAACACAAAAATAGAAAGTATTTTAATCATGTAAGATTATATCCCAAGTTTCCCTTGCCTGTTATTGCCTACCAGTTTGAGTACAAAGATGGAATCGGGAATTTGCGTAAACACCGAAAACATCTCTTTTTCCAACAGTATCATGATGATGGCATATTCTCCATGCACCTGTGTACTGAGTTCATTACGCACAACCTCAACGCCTGGCTCTTTTTCAAGCTGGGCAATGAACGCTAAAATAGGTGCTTCAAACTCTTTTTGCAGCGGATACATGCTGATATCTACAGAGATTTCCATCTTTTATCCTTTAAAAATCATAACTAAGTGTTACACCTGCAGTGAGCGGTGTGCCTTTTTGGGTATAGACTTCAGACGCATACCCGTTTGCCGGATTGTTTCCAAAGTAAAAACCTCTCACATCATACTCTGTATCTGTTAAGTTTCTGCCCCATAGTATCACAGTAAAATCCCCATGCATATACTCAAAGCTGCTGTTTAGCAAGGCATAAGGATCTGATTTACTGTTGTGGGTATCGGAGAAATAATAACTTCCCATACCGATCACATTGGTTCTAAATCTCCAGTTTTCGATAAAGTCATAATCAAACCCTACATTATACTGATACGCTGGAGATTGTGCTGGTGCTCTACCTGTCATCTCAAGTGTGTATTCATCAAACTCTGCTTGCAAGAGTCCCAGTTTCGTGTAAAGATGTAGCGTCTCAAGCGGATAATAGTCAAGCTCCGACTCAAGCCCATAATAGCTTCCTTTGGCTGCATTGCTTAGATAGTCCGAAAAACTTCTGTCTTGCTCAATATACGTTTTAACCTGCTGATCTTGTCGTTTGCCATAGAAGAGGTTAAAACGGTTGATGAGGGTATTGTCAAAATAGTTTGAATTGACACCGACATCAAGATTCCAGAGTGTTTCGGTTTGATAGATTCTATCGTCTACAGGTATTGTATTGTCAGCATTGATACCACCGGGTTTGTAGCCTTTGGAAAGTGTAGTATAGTACACTACATTGCTTTGCGCCTCATAGGTAAGTCCGATTTTAGCACCATAGAGATTTTCATCTGCATTTTGCTCAAAAGCATCAGAGTCAGCATACTCCACTTCCCAGCTTTCAGCTCTAAGACCAAGCGTGAGTATCAATTTATCGGTTATGTCACTGTCTGTTTGAGCATAAACCGCTTTACTGATGGTGCTATAGTCATGTGTGAAAAGATTATAAATACTAGGGTCAACATAATCGAGCGTATTTCTTGTCAGATTCTCGCTATAGTCTTTATAATATGCGCCCACTGTCCACGCTGTAGTGCTATTAAGTAGCTTTCCTTCTTCATCGGAGACCAGACGCATATCAAAATCCGTCTGTTTTTTATCTCTTGCATACGAATCAAAGCCCTGATACGGCCACAAAGAAGCATCAAACTCACCCACATAAGACCAATCTTCATCATAACTGTAGAGTGTATCTGAAACAGAGTGGCTGATAGCTGTCACCAAATGCATCGACTCTTTTATCTGATAGGTGGATTTGAGTGAAAAAGCATCTGTGAGCTGTGTATCTTTGCCCGGCATATCAGAGTGAGACACCCAAGAGTTATCCAGAGTAAAGGCATCATAGCCATTGTCTATATCGGCATGCAAAAGGTTAAAATCTATTGTATGATTGTCGCTTACAAGCCACTTGAGCGCACCTTTTACACTGAGTTCATCGATGCCGTTGGTATCTTCTCTACCCAGATAACTGTTATCCATATACCCGTCACTGCTGTTTTTATAGACCGATACACGCCCAAGCAACGTATCTTCAATGATCGTTCCGCCCACTGCTGCCCCAAATGCTTTGGTATTATAATTGCCCATGGTCACTTCAGCATGTCCAGAAGCCTCTGCGGTTGGTTCATTGCTCTGTGCGATGACCATACCAGCCAAAGCATTTGCACCAAATGTTGTTCCCTGTGGTCCTCTGAGTACTTCTATCTGCTTCACATCAAATAGCGTCATTCCAAGGGGACTTTGAGACAGATCGATACCATCAAGTATCACACCCACCGAAGGATTCATGGTCGTTCCAAACTGACTTCGTTCACCTATACCTCTGATTTGAATATATTTTGCCTTCGACGCCCCTGCAGTAAAATTGACATTTGGTGCAGATGCCAACGTTTCTACAAATGACTGTGTAGATTTATCATAGATTTCATCTTCACCTATCACCGTGACACTGCTGGTTGTTTTTGAGAGATTTTGCTCTCTAAAATCAGCACCTACGACGATAGGATCAAGATTGACCTCTTGTGCAAAGGTTGCGGTGTTCAGTAGTGCATATGCTGCAATGATCGAGCCGGTTAAAATGTTGGATTTCATGGTATTCCCTTTAATAGTGATAAATGCAGGGAAAAAAGAAGTAAATAAAAGTGATAAAAAGTTATCGTTGTTTATATACAAGCCTCTTCCCTACGCTGGTATTATCCAGTTCAAGTTCGACGGGTTTTCTCAGCCTATAAAGGCACCCCGAGAGATTGATATGTACTTATACAAAAAATAGCCTATGGTTATCCTTAAAGCCTCTAAGCCTAGTGCTATTTATGCAAACTGATGCCAAAATGGTGTGCCCACGGTAGGGGTAGAAGGTGAGGCAAACTCACGCTTTTGCATTACACCAGCTTCATACCCCAGTCGTCCTGCTTCTACAGCACATCTAAACGCATCTGCCATCTGTACAGGATCCTGTGCCAAAGCGATGGCTGAGTTCAACAGTACCCCATCATAACCAAGCTCCATGGCTTGGGTGGCATGTGAAGGTTTTCCGATGCCTGCATCGATGATGAGTTTGAGTTCAGGAAACTGCTTTCTGATGGCTAACAGATTATCAGGATTCATTAACCCTTTGCCTGAACCTATCATCGAACCCCATGGCATAATGATCTTACATCCCACATCCGCCAAACGCTTGGCTACGACCAGATCATCTGTCGTATAGGGAAAGACCTCAAAGCCTTCTTTGATGAGCACTTCCGCCGCTTTAACCGTCTCAAACGGATCAGGTTGCAAGTTATACTGGTCACCTATGACTTCCAGTTTTATCCAGTTGGTACCGAACACTTCTCTTGCCATTTGAGCCGTGGTGATGGCTTCTTTCGCAGAGTGTGAGCCTGCTGTGTTGGGCAGCACTTCGATGTTTAGCGACTTGATGATGTTCCAAAATGCATTGCCTCCACCCTCACCTGCTGCTTGACGTCTCAGTGCCACAGTAACGATCTGTGCGCCCGATATTTTGATGGCATCTTCCATATTGGCAGGGCTTGGATACAAGGCTGAGCCTATCAGCAACCGACTATTCAGGGTTTTACCGCCTATTTGCCACGTTTGATTTTTTGTTTTAAGAGCTTGCATTCTTTCATCCTCCTTGAACAGGAGAGAGGATTTCCATACTGTCATTGGCTTGTATGAATGTTGTCCCATAGGCATTTATTGCAACAAACGTACCGTTTAGTGCCAGTGCAAACCCCTCTGTTTTATACTCTAATGCTCGAATCGCCTCATTAACACTGAGCCCTGCGGGAATTGTTTTTCTTTCCCCATTTACGATTATCTCTATCATCCTAAACCCTTGTTTCTTCTAATGCACGTCCCATCCACTGTGGCGGATGTGCTTCCAAAAACCCTTTAGCCAATGCCTCTTCCACAATGGCAGGGGCCAAAAGGTATCCATGTCTGTAGAGCCCATTGATGCGTGTTAGTTTGTTACATTGTTCTATCATGGGCAGATTGTCTCTCATGGCAGGTCTACAATTGGTCACCGTATTGACAATGCGTGCCTCAGCAAATCCTGAGTGCATACTATAGACAGCCGAGAGTAGCTCCAAACTTGAACGTACCGACATCGGACTTTTATCTTCGCTTTCTATCTCTGTCGCACCGATGATATAACGATGATTGGGGCGGGGGACAATATAGATCTTGTAACGCGGATGCAGCATCCTTGTAGGCCTGCTTATCTTCACTTCGGGTGCATCCAGCCAAAACACTTCACCTCTGACACCTCTAAGGTTTTCTACCTGTGTCTGTGCACCCAAACCTCGCGCATCAAAGACCCAGTCAAAGACCTCCGTTTTCTCTTCATACGAGATACTTCCCTCTTGCACCCCATCCACTCTTGTCTGCTGATGCCACATCACATCAGGGTGACCCAACAGATAATCGCTTGAAGCCTTCATAAAACGCTGGGCATCCACCTGCCCCTCTTGCGGGATAAAAAAGGCTTTACTGTGTTGCTCTAGATCAGGTTCGAGTGCCAAGATGCCTTCTTTGTCCAACAACATTATCTGTGATGCCTCATTGACCTTTGACTGAAGCGTTGCGATAAAATGCTCCAACTCCCCATAATCCTGCGGATGCGCGGTGATGATGCTCCCTATTTGCTGATACGCATCCAAAATACCGATCTGATCCAACAAGTCAGGCCAGAGTTTTATAGAACGTTTGCCATGCTCAAAAATGCTCGACTCCGCACTCTCCAGCTCTGCAAATACAGCGAGCATCCCCGCTGCTGCCATACCGGCAGCTTTATCACCATAGGCAATATCTTCATCAAACAGTGTCAGCGTATGCCCCAACCGCAAGAGATTTAAAGCCAAAACCTTTCCGACCAGACCTGTACCTGCTATACCTATATGCATTATATTTTCCTTGTTCTATATTAATCACGCGAAGCGTGCCTGTTGTGGCGAACGCCCTTGAAAGCGAAGGGATTCGAGAGCCACAACGCTTTTTTGCTTCGTTTTTTCTAAAAAAATGAAGAAAGCAACACCATCACAATCAAGCCAAAAGGTAGCTTGATAAAATCATAAACATATATTAATTCTCAAGCTTATCCATTTCCACATACACTTCAGAACCAAGCTCCTGAAACTTCAGTGACATAGCATCCATCCCGTGTTGTTTTGCACTCTGCACATCTGTACCCAAAGAGTCAGCATACTCACGCACATCGGCTGAAATCTTCATCGAACAAAACTTCGGTCCGCACATCGAACAAAAGTGTGCTACTTTGGCAGCTTCCATAGGCAAAGTAGCATCATGGTAGTCTCTCGCACGCTCAGGATCAAGCCCAATGTTGAACTGATCCACCCATCTGAACTCAAAGCGCGCCAAGCTCATCGCATCATCTCTGGCACGTGCACCGGGGTGACCTTTAGCAACATCGGCTGCATGTGCGGCGATCTTGTAAGTGATGAGTCCCTCTTTCACATCTTCTCTGTTTGGAAGTCCCAAGTGCTCTTTGGGTGTCACATAACACAGCATCGCACAGCCATACCAGCCTATCATCGCTGCACCGATGCCTGAAGTAAAGTGGTCGTACCCTGGCGCAATGTCTGTAGTCAAGGGCCCAAGTGTATAAAATGGTGCTTCATGACACCACTCAAGCTGTTTTTCCATATTTTCTTTGATCATATGCATCGGTACATGACCAGGACCTTCGATGATGGTTTGTACATCATGCTTCCACGCGATCTGCGTCAAACGTCCCAGCTCTTTAAGCTCGGCAAACTGCGCTTCATCGTTGGCATCCGCACCGCTTCCTGGACGCAACCCATCCCCTAAAGAAAAAGTGACATCATAGGTTTTCATGATTTCACAGATCTCTTCAAAGTGGGTGTTAAGGAAGTTTTCCTGATGGTGGTGTATCATCCATTTTGCCATGATCGCCCCGCCACGGCTCACGATGCCCGTCACACGCTTGGTCGTCATCGGCACATGGTGCAGCAAAAGCCCCGCATGAATCGTAAAATAATCCACCCCCTGCTCTGCCTGCTCGATAAGCGTATCTCTAAAGACTTCCCATGTCAGATCTTCAGCGATGCCGTTTACTTTTTCGAGCGCCTGATAGATAGGCACTGTCCCGATAGGCACAGGCGAGTTACGCAAAATCCAGTCACGCGTAGTATGAATGTTTTTACCCGTAGAGAGATCCATTACCGTGTCTGCACCCCAACGTGTTGACCAGACCATCTTTTCAACTTCTTCAGCGATACTTGACGTGGTGGCGGAGTTTCCGATGTTGGCATTGACCTTGACCAAAAAATTACGCCCGATAATCATTGGCTCAACTTCAGGGTGGTTGATGTTACATGGGATGACAGCTCTGCCTTCAGCAATCTCTTTTCTGACAAATTCAGCGGTAACCCTTTGGGGTAGATTCGCTCCGAAGTTTTCGCCTTTTAGTCTTGCTTCACGCTCTTCATCTTGCAAATACTCCGCGCTCATAGCAAGATTTTGACTTTCACGCAGTGCGATAAACTCCATCTCAGGCGTGATGATACCTTGACGTGCGTAGTACATCTGAGAAACATTTTTGCCTTTTTTGGCTCTAAGTGGTGTTCGCACCAATCCTGTGGCACCGGCTGTGACAAACTCAAGTTGCTCATCGGTATTGTATCCGTTATCCTGTGGCGCCATGATGCGCCCTTTGTATTCTTCTACATCGCCGCGCGCTTCTATCCATGCTTTTCGAATGGCAGGGATGCCTTTGCCGACATCGATATCAACCGTAGGATCAGTATAGGGCCCAGAAGTGTCATATACCCCCAGTTTGGTCTCATTGGAAAGCAGAATCTCTCTTACGGGTACACGAATATCTTTGTGGATTTCGCCCTGAAGATACACTTTGGTTGAGGCAGGAAATGGCTCACGTGTGAGCAGTTCATTGGAAGTGGTTAGTGTGTCTTTGTATGATCTTGTCATAGTATATCCCTTTAAATTTTGTGTCAATTTATTGGGAAGAGGAGTAAATAGTGAAATATAAAATATTAAATACCCACAATCGGGCACTTTAAGATTTATACAAATACTGTAGATACAAGTCTCTTCCTTACGCTGGTATTACCCAGTTCAAGTTCAGCGGGACAAGCACACACGTGCTATCTCAGCGTCTACTTTGTTTTCACAAAGCAGTTGCGCCCCGAGAGGTTGACAACGAAATATAATCTAATAACGCTAAATATATTCTTAAAAAAAAGTGCCACTTGATTCTTGCTGTACACTTCAACAAAAATAATTGCATGCAACTAAGTTGCACTTTACACAACTTAAACTATGATTGTTAAAACAAACAAGTCTTGGTGCAACACACAATGGTTAAAGTCATTTTTTTACTTTCATTACTCTTTCAATTTGGCTATGGTTGTGCAGCATGTATGCTCATGGTTCCAAGTGTCGAGGTCGATGTGACGCTCAATCTAAAAGAAAAAAAACTCAATTCCCTGCATTTTACTTGGCATTTTTCAGAGATATTTACCAATGAAGTGATAGTGCAATATGATAAAAACAGAAACTCAAGCCTTGAGAGCGGGGAAATCGAGAATGTACGTCAAGCATTTCTTGAGTATCTACAACCCAAAAATATGGTAACTACTGTTCAGTATTCTGATGAAAATGCTTCAGAAGCTACTGATTTACATCCTGATTATCAAAACTTTGTTCTTAAAATCATCAATAATTTTTTGATTTTAACCTATGACGCAAACCTACACAAAGAGATTTTTGATAACGCCATTTTATCCATTGCACTTGTAGATGACGAAGCGTATTTTACCTTCAACATGAAGCAGCTGACCCTGAACACAGATCAATTTGCCTACGAAACAAACCTCTATATGGGTATTGCATCTGTTCATTTTCAAGACAAATTGCTTAGCCATACACTAAAGCAAAAAATACCATCTCAAGCGATTGAAAAAATGAATGTAACTGTTCAGACTGACTACACTAAAAATGAGCAAAAGAGCCTTCTGCAATCAACCATAGAGAAAATAAAATCTCTTTTTCAACAGATTAAAGATGAAAAGAATCCCATAACCTATCTCTCTTTACTCTTTTTTGCCTATCTTTATGGCGTGATACACGCTTTGGGTCCTGGACACGGCAAAACACTTGTGGCAAGCTACTTTCTCACCACAGACAAATCATATACAAAAGCGATGTTTATCTCATTGGCTATAGGCGTTGCGCATACTTTTTCTGCCTTTGTGCTTACCTTCATCATTTACTTTATGGTTAGCACTTTTTTATCACAGTTTGTAGATGATGCTGTTTTTTATACCACCAAAATATCGGCACTGATTATTATTGCCATAGCACTCTACCTCTTAAACAAAAAATACCATTTTTATACAACCAATCAACAAAAAACAAGTGTGCCACAATTCACATTTAGCACAAATCCTTCACACCTTTCTTCCTGTTGCTGTGCATCATGCAAAGTCGATGAACGTGCTACAGACATTGGATTGATACTCTCTGCAAGTATTGTCCCTTGTGCCGGGACAACAACACTCTTTATTTTCGCGCTCTCTTCAGGTCTTTTTTATGCAGGATTTATTTCTGCTTTTGTCATGAGTCTTGGTATGTCTAGTGTTATATTTTTCTCAGCTCTCATTAGTACTATGATTCGTAAAAAAACACTCAATACTCATCACGCGCTCAAAAAATATTTAGAACTTATAAGTTTAGGGATTATTTTGGTTTTGGGGATACTTCTACTTTTATTTTAGAGTAACCCGTTTTGCTTCGTATGACATGGGTACAAACACGCTTATTCTTCTGTCTTCATATCCATCAGTTCAGCCAAAAGCTCATCTATCTCGTCTTCTTCAAGCTCATCGCGCCCCAGCTCTTCAATGATAGCAAAACATTCTGTACGCATCTCACGCATCTCTTCAAGATCTTCTTTTTGCTCTTTTGAAGCCGTTTTTGCCTTGTCAATGGCTTCAAATAGTTCATCAATCGCTGCTTCAAGGTCTGGAATAATTTCAAGTTCTAAAAGGTTTTTAAGTTTTTCTGCATTGGTCATTGTGTTTTCCTTCAATTTTATTTGTTTGTATTGTATCTAAAAATAAAGAGGGATGATTCTTCGTGCAGTGGCTTACAGAAAAATAGTGTAAAATGCGAAAAAACTCAAGGATACACTATGTCAGATACACACAAAACACCCATAGATGCAAACTTCTACAAGCGTGCCGATGCGATCATTGCACTGACTAACAGTCATATCAACGAACAAACACCCCCAGCCGATGCCACAAACTCTCTGATGTTTGCCTCTTCACGCTTCAACGCGTGGATTGCCGCCATGGGATTTAAAAATGCTGAAGAGATGCAAGCTTCAAAAGAAGAAATTATCTCATTTTTTACAATGCAATACACCTATATGCTTGAAGAAAACTTCAATAACTATGTTGAAAATTTTGATCAGTTCATCGCAAAAGCCAAAGAAGCCATTGCAAAGAAATAATTTTAATCATGCATGATGCGCAATTTAAGTTTTCATTAAAACATTATGTACTAATATGTGTACATATAATTACAGGAGAGAAAACTTGCAAACAACAACATTTTCCAATACAAGACAAAATTTGGCATCAACAATGGATTTGGTTGTTAACAACCATACCCCTATCGTTATAACACGACAGAATAAAGAACCTGTCGTAATGGTATCCCTTAGTGATTTTAAATCTATGGAAGAAACAGCCTATCTTATGCAAAGCATCAACAATGCTTCACGTTTAAATGATGCCATACAGCAATTAGAGGCAGGACTTGGAACGCAAAGAGAACTTTTCGAGTGAATCGGCTTATTTTCGCAGATCAGGCTTGGGATGACTATTTGCACTGGCAGACCAATGATCAAAAAATAGTAAAAAGAATAAATCTACTGATCAAAGACATTAAAAGAGAGCCATTTTCTGGCATTGGTGAGCCTGAACCCTTAAAATACAATTGGTCTGGATACTGGTCTAGAAGGATCACACTTGAACACAGATTGGTTTACAAAGTGACTGATCAGATGATCTTGATTGCGCAGTGCAGATATCATTATTAACTATGTATAGAGCATCTTGAACTGCAAATAGTGAAGCATTGATACGTTTAAAACGAGATTCTTGGAGCAAAAGAACTTCTTAATTTATTATTTTTTTGGTGTACATCTTGGATTAATTTGATCCCAGTTATATTCTGGTCCTGAAATATAAATCGAATTTTGACCAGTGAGAATAACTTCGACTACTTTTTTGCAACTTTATATATTTATACTTATAAACTGTTTTAAAATGTTTTATGGGTAAGCCAGCCTTAGGATTTAATGCTAAGAGAATTTTTAAGATTTTTATAGTGGAGTGTGGGCTGTGTAGTTAGATTGATTTGGGTAAGGAAGTAAGTATAACATCTCTCCTTCGTGCAAGGAGAGATGTCAAACTAAGTTTTAGTGGCAACCACAGCCTGTGCCGCAGCTTTCGCCTTCGGTTTTTGCTGGAGCTGGTTTTGCAGCCGCTGCAGAAGTACTGCATGCGCTTACACCCGGAGGGGTTGTAGGCTGTACGGCTGAGTTGTCCGCTCTGCCTTCTGCGTTCACTTTATCGATGAATACAAGAAGGTTTCTTGCTGCCTCCTGATAACGTTTTGCCGTCTCAGAGTCTGGTTTATGGTAGGTTACAGGCATACCTGTATCTCCACCTATACGAATCGCAGGTTCTATCGGGATGCGTGCAACCACTTCTGTGTCATACTCTTTAGCCACTGCTTCAGTGGTACCCATACCAAAAATATCTGACTCTGTATCACAACTTGGACAGATAAACCCTGACATGTTTTCGATGATACCTGCCGTTGGGATATGCAGTTTCTGGAACATGCTGAGCGAACGTCTTGAGTCATCCAAAGAGACTTCTTGTGGGGTGGTAACGGTGATACCCGCAGTTACCGGTACAGACTGTGCCAATGTAAGTTGTGCATCACCCGTTCCCGGAGGCATATCGATGACCAATACATCCAGATCTGACCACAAAATATCTCTTAAAAACTGCTCGATGGCTTTCATGATCATCGAACCTCTCCACAAAAGTGCTGCACCCTCTTCCATGATGGATCCCATAGACATGATCTCCACACCATAGGCTTTAAGTGGTTGGAGTTTATTACCTTGTATCTCTGGTTTGATACCGTCTACACCCATCATACGAGGAATGTTCGGTCCATAGATATCGGCATCCAAAAGACCCACTTTTTTACCCTGCATCGCCATCGCTACAGCAAGGTTTACCGATGTCGTTGATTTACCCACACCGCCTTTACCTGAACTGACCATCACAAAACTTTTGACGTGTGGTGCAATGTTTTTACCGCTTACTGAGTTAGAGACTTGTTTTGGAGGTGTTGGAGCAACGATGTTGATACCCACATGCTCGAAACCAAGTGTGTTCATCTGTGCCGTTGCTTCGGTGTTGATTTGGTTTTTGACCTCATCGGCTGAAGAGGTAATATCTATCGTGAGTGTGATATTTTTCTCATCAATAATTTGAATATCTTTTACAAAACCAAACGTTACGATATCTTTCGTAAATCCGGGATAGGTAACATTTTTCAATGCTTCCAATACATTTTCTTCTGTCATAGGGTACTCCTTCGTGTATAAACTTTAAGGAGTTATACCGACAAAATCTTAAATTAGATTGAAATTTTTGCCCTCTCATTGAAATAGGAGTCATTTACTCTTAATTAAAGAATTACTAAAGCCAAATCTTGTATAATCCGTTACAATTTGATACACAAAAATTAGAGGAATAGTCTTGTCTCGTACCACTTTGATTCTTTTGGGAGCCGGCAGTTCAAGCAGATTTGATTGCGCTGCAAAAAAACAGTGGCTCTACACAGGTGATATACCTTTATGGTTGCATGTTGTAGAGCACTTTGAAGCAACTGCACACTTTGATAAGATTATCATTGTATCCACTGCAGATGAGATACGCCTGATGAAACACTTTGCGTCCTACACCTACATAGAAGGCGGCAACAGCAGACAGGCATCACTGGACAATGCACTCAAATCCGTCACTACACCCTATGTACTTGTTTCAGATATTGCCAGATGCTGCGTGCCTTCAGAGATGATAACGCGTATTCTTGCAGCTAAAGAAGCGGCTTCCTGCATCGTACCCGTACTGCCTGTTACCGATACACTCTATCTTGACGGCACAGCTATAGACAGGGAAAAAGTGCGCATCGTCCAAACCCCGCAGCTTTCACATACACAGACACTTAAAAAAGCACTTCAGACCCAAACCCTTTTCACAGATGAGAGTTCAGCCATCGCTGCGTTGGGAGAAACAATCCATTTTGTGGAAGGCTCACCCGATGCCCATAAGCTTACTACACTGGCCGACTTGCAAAAACTGCCTTGCCTTAAGGCACCTTGCGCTAAAACAGTGACAGGTTTTGGATTGGACATCCATCCTTTTGAAACAGGTAAGCCTATGTTTCTGTGTGGTATAGAGATAGATGCCCCTTATGGATTTCAGGCTCACAGTGACGGTGACGTGGCTATCCATGCTCTTATAGACGCACTCTTGGGAGCAGCAGGCATGGGAGACATTGGGGAACTGTATCCCGACACCGATGCCAGCTACAACGGTATCGACTCGAAAACACTGCTCGCAGACACTGTCCGTAAAATCACCTCTTATGGATACACCATAGGAAATGTTGATCTCTGTATCGTGGCACAAGAACCCAAGCTGCTGCCCTACAAAGAAGCGATGCGTCAAAAGATGGCAGAGCTGCTTGGCATACGAACCAACTTGGTGAACATCAAAGCCACAACGGCTGAAAAACTCGGTTTTGTAGGACGGAAAGAGGGTGTGAGTGTACATGCCGTTGCAAATTTAACTTATTTTGATTGGAAAAAAATATGAAAATAATCATTGTAGAAAATGAACTCTATCTGGCGCAAAGTATCGCTTCCAAACTAAGCGGAAACGGATATGACACTGAGATATACTCCTCTACAAAAGAAGCGATGAAGAGTCATGGTGATGTCTATCTACTCTCGACCAATCTTCCCGGACAAAGTACTGCACCGCTGATTAAAGAGTTTAAAGACAAAATCATCATCCTCATGGTGAACTACATCAACAACGACACGGTAGGAGAGCCTTTAAAACTTGGGGCAAAAGACTACATCGTCAAACCTTTTATGCTCGAAGATTTGATGCGTAAAATCAAGCACTATAACGAATATCAAACGCTTAGACAGCAAACATCACTTTATCAGGAGTATATGCAAAATCTTCTGCATGGCATTGAAACAGACTTTGACATAGAGAGTATCACTACCCCGCTTATCATAGAAACCAATTACCAAAGACTGGTCGATAAAATCGTTTTTGAACATGCCCAACAAAACAATATACTCTTGACATTTATCCCGCTGAGTGACAAAAACTGGAAAGAGAAAATAGAGAAAAGCAGTTCTAGTGCCGTGCTCTACATCACAGAAATTCACGAACTGAAAAAAACCGACAAAGAGCTTCTTCTGGAGCTACTCAAGGCATACAATTTTATCTTGAGTACCACTTCAAACATCGAATCTGAATTTAGAACCATTACACTCAACACAGACTCCAAACTCTATGATCAAAATGAAATCTTGACGATTGATGATTATGTGAAATTTATTGTCAATAGTTTTCAGTATAAATTCCCCGATACCGAACTCTCTAAAAAATTAGGTATTTCACGAAAAAGCCTATGGGAAAAACGGAAAAAATACAATTTGTTTAAAAAGAAATAAATCACACACAAACAGTAAGGTTGCGCCATGCAAAAAAACAAATCACTTTTTATCGACACAGAAGCCCTCTCCACTTTGGCATTGGTGAAAGCAGGGCTGATCGCGCCTGTTACAAAACTCATGAATAAAAAAGAAGCCCAAGAGGTGGACCAGACTAAATTCTACCAAGGTGTTCCCTTCCCTTTTGCTTTTATCCTTGCTCCTAAAGGTGAAAGAAACAACAAAGTGCTTAAAAATGCAGAACGCGGTGAAACCCTCAATCTGATCTGTGATGAGAAAAAAGTAGGTGAACTCGTCGTTGAAGAGACCTTCCCTGTGGACGTTCAACAACGTCTTATGCATATCTACGGCACCACCGACACCACACATCCCGGAGTCAAAAACACCAGTATGCGGCTGGGAAAGATAGCTGTCAGCGGCGAATACACCGTAGAGTATCCGCTTATCACTGACAACTTCAAACGCATTCAGTCTATGGTTGAAAAAACGGGTGCCACTTCGATCAGCTCCATCATGCTCGCCGCCAACCCTCTCAACCGCGCCCATGAAAGAATGATACGCCAAGCGCTTAGTTCAGTGGATCTGCTCATTATTTTTTTACGCAAACCCTTTACTTCAGAAGGGCTACGCTATGACATCCGTTACAATGCATTGTCCACTTTTATTGACAATTTCCTGCCGCAAAATAAAGTACTGGTGATCCCTTTTGAGAACTCCTACATTTTTGCGGGCTACAATGAACTGATCTTGGATGCTCTTTTGGCAAAAAACTATGGATGCAATCAGCTTATCGTAGGTAGAAACCATGGAGGATTGGGGCTTTATTATGATCAAAACCGTCTCAATACCGTGTTTGACCATTGTAAAAACATAGACATAGAGATTCAGACTATCGATGAGTTTGTCTACTGTGACACTTGTAAAACCTTGGTCAACGCCCGTACCTGTCCTCATGGGCAGCATCATCATGTGCATTACCATTCAGCATCCATCATGCAGCTCATGCAAGCAGGACTCATCCCTCCTTCTATATTGGTGCGCAAAGAGGTCTCTGCCAATATTTTGGCCGCACTCTTCCCCGATAGGTTTAAAAATCTTCAGGAGATGCACTACGCGCTTATCCCAAGTTCAGGGCTCTTGGAGCAGCAAAGCGAAGAGCAGTTCTATCTCAATCTTGTATCACTCTATCAAACCTCTTCACTGACTTAAGCCAAGGAATCTTTTATGACAGTTCAAAAACTTTTTCTCACCTTTGGTGGCGCAGGACTCTCTCCAAAAGCGCCCGGTACCGTTGGCACACTGGCTTCACTTCCTGTAGGAGTACTTGTGCTTTATACTTTAGGGATGGAAACCCTGTTTATGCTCACGCTTGCCATTACCATCATCGGTATTTTTGAGATCAACAAGTACGAGAAAACCACAGGTATCCACGATCAGCAGCATATCGTTATCGATGAAGCAGCGGGTATGTGGCTGAGCCTGATGATAGCCTACTCGACCGCCATCACCCTAGAGTATGCCTATGCTGATATATTGGCTATTGTATTGAGTTTTGGTGCATTTCGTCTTTTTGATATCTGGAAACCTTCGACGATTGGCTGGATAGACAGAGAACTTAAAGGCGGTCTTGGTGTCATGCTCGATGATGTGTTAGCAGGTATAGCGGGCGGGCTTCTGAGTGTCGTGCTACTCATGGGCATAGACAGACTACTTTAGGTTTCTCTTTTTGAGCTTTTTTGCCGTCTCTTCATTGGAAAAAGCATCCAAAAACATCCCCAGCACAGAAATGCTCATCAAAAGATAAGCGACCAATCGCGTAAGAGATGCGAGTAAAGACTCATACGCCAAAAGTCCCATTGCACTGAGCATATAATGAAAATCATGCAAAGCATCCACGCCTAAAAAAGATTTGTGTGCGGGAAGAACAGCCCCTTCATGTGCCGTGGAGAGGTACCATGCAGTGTAGGAAAGCGAAAGTCCCAGAAAAAAAAGTCCTATCCTTGCAGCAAAGCGCTTG
The DNA here is from genome assembly GCA_011391015.1 of Sulfurovum sp. Lineage (GTDB taxonomy): Bacteria > Campylobacterota > Campylobacteria > Campylobacterales > Sulfurovaceae > Sulfurovum. The sequence goes on along the minus strand of JAABRH010000010.1, from coordinate 10,072 downwards.
CCTTTTTTGTAGTAATAATAAGCAATAAGACCAGGAAACAACAACTGAAACAGTGACCCGTTGGCAACCATCATAAACTCTGGGCAAGGCAAAATATAGCACACTCCATGCCCTGCCTCGTGCACGATACCCAAAGTCTGAGAAATGACAAAAAAATAGAGTGTAAATATCTGATACACCAAAGTGTCATCCTGCATAGAATGGGGTGCCCACGGTGCATAGCGGGGGAAAAGCAGTAAAAAAATGGCAAAAAGAAGTGCCAATACTTTTTTTACAAAAGGTGTCATCCCTACTTGATTCTCTTGTCGTGCATCCCGGTGAAAATGGCTAAAAGGGTTGATTTTAGGCATCTGTCAGACGCTTTAAAATAGTTTGAATCAGTGCAGCATACTGCTCAAGTACATCGCCCTGTACGACTTCTTTTGCGCGAAACAGCGTATGAAATTTTTCTAAAGATTTTTTCATTTCATCCAGAAGCCATTTGCTTTTAAAGGAGCTATCCATCACCATATCTACCTTGCTTCGCATCGCATGAGAGTACCCTATCACGGTGTTTGCATGGTATAGTGCCCGACCAAGCAAGATATACGGGAAGTTTTTGTTCACCATCGGTCCCATTTCGATGGAACGTCTGCCCAGTGTCTGTCCCAGTACTTTGATTTCTGAGAGTTCATTAAAACCCAAAAAGGCACTTGCTGCTCCACCAATGGCACCAATGGCTGCACCCAAAAGCAAGGTGTGTCCTACAAACAGCAGATCGATCCCGGCACCTACACTTGCTCCTGATGTTGCTGCCGCGACTAAAAGCTCGTTACGTGTCAATCCAAATACCGAAGCAGTCTCTTGGGAAAAAAGATCCATCCCTTCAAAAGTCAAGAGCTGTTGCTCCTTTTGAAGATGATCATGACTCCAAATGTGTTCCACCTTCTTCTGCGCAGCCATTTCCAAGGCTCTGAGTCTGTTTTTGTAGCGCTGTTCTAGCTCTTCTTTTTCCGCTTTACTTGCTTCTTTGCCACGAAGCGGTACTCTTTCTACGCTGCTCAGTGCTTCATGCACCAATCTTGCGATGGCTGTAGCAGTCTGCTCAAACAGATGCTCCTGATGTGCTTTAAAAAGTGCTATAGAGTGTTTCATCGGCGCCGTCCACTCCTGCTTCAGCTGTGCGATACTCTCCAAAAGTGCCATATGTTCCTCAAAATGTGCTGTCATCGGATTAAAAACACGGACTATCTTAAAGTACTGCTCCAACGCGCGCTTCCATTCTTGGGTATAGTCTGATATATCGATAGGATTGATCAGTGCCATAGAGGGTTGACCGGTGTAACGTAGTATCTCCATCTCTGCTTCATACTCTTGGCTATAGGGCTTCGAGCCATCTACCACATACACGATACCTGCGCCCTCCATGATGGGCTCTAGAAGTTCTATCTCATCATGAAAAATAGCATCATGTCGATGTTCATCGATAAATGCCTGTATAACTTCATGTTTTTTATCGGCTGAGACGCGATACTGCTGCAGCCATGCGAGTACCTTTGTGGGTCTTTGAAAACCGGGAGTGTCAAAAAGTTCATACAGCACTTTACCATCCACACGCAAAGGAAAACTGCGTGTATTGATCGTGGTTCCGGGTGTATCAGATATCTGCACCGTATCATCCAAACAAAGCGCTGAAACAATCGAGCTTTTACCCTTGTTGGGATGCCCTACAACTGCAAATCGGGGGTGAGACAGCATCATCGTTTCAGCCATATCTTATCATGGTTCAACACAGTGAGTTTTCTATCCCACACATCTAGTTCTTTGGGCGTAGCACGATACTGATTTTCAAGCGTTCCAACGGGAACAACGATGACTTTGTCTGCTCTGCAAGAAAGTTCAGTAAGAAAATCCACTATTTCCATCGTCGGAGGCTCCCAAGCTCTCACAAAACAAAGTACCTCTACTTTACTTTTATCTTGGATTTCACCCTCTTTGGCTAAAGGCATCAGAGCACCCGCCTCAATGCAGTGTGATGCCCTCACACCAACACTCTCACAGAGCAACAAGAGCTGCTCTTGGGATATGTACCAGCCATACACCGCATCATAAGAAGGCACTAAAGTAAGAACAGTTTTTTCATACTTACCTTCAGCTGTAGACAAACCTGCCTCAGGCTCTATCGCATGGCTTGTGATGATAGGCTCATTCATCTCCTCAAGCAGTATTTTTGCCTCTTCAAGACTCAAAATAGCTTGTTTTAGCGCTACACGCAGTCCTAAAAAAGCTGTCATAAAGAGCAATAAACGCAAAAAAAGTGCATAAAAAATCGTAGCCAATGCCAAAAACTTCCACCACTCCCCCAGCAAGGCAGGATGCTGAATCATGGTTTTATCCAAACTATTTCCCAGCCTAAAATAGTGACTCTGCTCAATCAGCTCAAGTGAGGGCACACCTGAAGAAAAGAGATCTCTCCAAGGCAGGGCAACGGCATACAAAAAATCATAGAAGGTTTTTGCATCAATATGCAGTGTGGTACTCCATGAAAAAGCGATATCTTTGGTAACCACCGTTGCCACTAGAGCCAACAGTAAACCAAAAGAGAACAACAAAGCAAGCAACTGGGAACGCTTTATAACTACCCAGTTTGCAAGCAGGGGATCGATGACCATCTCTTGTACTTTCTTTCCTCTCTTTTTCAACAACACAGAGAGGATCTGCTCCATCCAAAAAGCGGGTGAGAGATGCACCAAAACCTCGCTTGAGTGCTTTACTCTTAGCATAGCAATAAGACTCAGCAGCATGCTAAGAAGAGGCAAAATAATGACCATAGCCATAAAATATAGCACATTCACAGGCTCTTTGCCGCTATAAGAGAGCAGTCCGATCCCCGAAAATAATCCCAAAAAAAATGCTACCAATCCAAGTATAAGGCTGATTTTGTACAAAGCTGAAGTGATGATTTTACCCACAAGCGGTTTTTTAACACTTTTTTTATGGGCATCAAACCATGATAAAATCTGCTCAAGAGGTCGTGTTTTTAGGTCTGCATGCTGTATGCCAAATGCACGTCTCTCTTCTTTTGAAGAATGATGCTCCTTTACTACACTTTGAAAATCCAGATACGATTCAAGCGTCATATCTCAGACATCCTCTGTATAGAGACTGGACTTTAAATGTTCTTTATAAACCTCCACATCAAACTCCTCGATACGTGCCACACCCTCTTCAAATGCAGCGTTGGCTACAGCTGATGCGACCCAAACAAGTACTTCTTTGTTGAAAGGAAGTGGGATGATATGTGCATGACCATATGCAATAGTATCATCACCATACGCAGCTTTGACATACGCAGGCACAGGCTCTTTTGCCAAGGCTGCCAAGGCATATGCGGCTGCCAGCTTCATACCTTCAGTGATCTTTCGTGCACGTACATCAAGCGCACCCCTAAAAAGAGCGGGAAACCCCAATACATTGTTAATCTGATTGGGATAGTCCGAACGACCTGTCGCCATAATCACATCATCCCTTACTTCTGCAACCTCTTCGGGCAGTATTTCAGGAAGCGGATTTGCCAAAGCAAAGATCACAGGATTAGGTGCCATCTTGGCTACCATTGCTTTGCTGAGTGTACCTGCTTTGGAAAGGCCCAAAAACATATCGGCATTGTCTATGGCATCCTCTAATGTACGTGCATCGGTTTGCACCGCAAAAGCCTGCTTATAGGTATTTAAATCTTGACGCGCCAATGAAACCACTCCCTTGGAATCACACATCACAATATGTTTCACTCCAAAAGCACGGTACATCCTCGCGCACGCGATACCTGCTGCGCCTGCACCGTTGATGACGATTTTTATCTCTTCTGCTTTTTTACCTGATAGCTCAAGTACATTGATAAGTCCCGCAGTGGTGATGATAGCGGTACCATGCTGATCGTCATGAAATACAGGGATATCAAGTGCTTCTTGCAGTAAGCGTTCTATCTCAAAACACTGCGGCGCAGCGATATCTTCAAGGTTAATACCGCCAAATGTAGGCGCTATCGCTTTGCAGGCAGCGACTATCTCCTCCACACTATGTACATCCAGTTCAATATCAAACGCATCCACATGGGCAAATTTTTTAAAAAGTACCGCCTTGCCTTCCATGACAGGCTTCGATGCCAAAGGTCCTATGTTTCCCAAACCAAGTACGGCTGACCCATCAGAGATGACGGCTACAAGGTTGGAACGATTGGTATATTCAAAAGAAAGAGCGGGGTTTTTATGGATTTCTAGACAGGGTATGGCAACGCCTGGCGTATAGGCCAAAGAGAGTTCATACTGAGTGTCGCAAGGCTTGGTAAGTTCAATAGCAATTTTACCTTGCTTGTGGTAGGTCAATACTTCTTCTTTACTTATGTTCAGCATCATTTGCCTTTATGTTATAATCATAAGTATACTCAAAGTATGCTAAGGTCGCCTCGTATCAGTCTTCAAAATACTCTTCAACAATCTGAGGAAAAAGTTTAATCGTTCTTCTTGCTTTAGCAATCTTGGGCTCAAATACCACTGCTGTACTGGGAAATTTTGTTATGCATTCTGAATAGATGTCTATCTTATCTTCCATATGCTCTTCTAATGCATCCAATACCGACTGCATATTTTCTTTCGTGGTTGCAAACTTCATCAACAACTCAAACATGCGTTTTCTGGGATGAATAGCCATAGAATCGCCAGCATCTAATGCAATATTTTTGATATCCCATTTTGAGATATAAATACCGCTTACATAAGGTGCCACCAATTTTGCATACAACGCTTCAGTGTAAGAAGGGTAATCCTTTAAATCAACCGCCTCATCTGATTCACACGAACCGTCCATACATACTTCTGAAGGCGCAACAAAATTTTTTGCGCTCATATTTTCAAATTCTTTTCTAAAATCGTCCATTTCTTTCACTCCTTTTCTCCTATGAGTACAGGTATCATATCCACATCTATACGTGCGCTGAACCACCTGTTGGCAATGAGCATGATTTTTGCTACAAAAATGATGTGCTCATCCAAAAATTCGGGTTTTTCAAACAAGGCTTTCGCCTCATCATCCAAACAATAGCCATACACTTGACCCTCTACCACTTCAATAAAATCAACACGCCCTTCCCTGCTGGCGCAGGTATTAAGTTGTGCACAATAAGGCAAGGCTTTAGATGCAAACTCTATTTCCAACATCATCTGCGTTACTTTCGAACTACCGACACTTGAGAGGGTAAAATCAACATGCTCATCTTTGATGTTAAGCGCAATTGCCGTTGCATTAAGCCCCTGATGCTTCATTATTTTGTTAAAGTATCGTCTCATGTATCCTGTTTGTGCATTGTATCCCAGTATCGTACACAGACCTGTATCGGGTTTGATTTCATGCGGTAACATTATAGACTTCTCCTTAAAGATGGGCAAAGTCCCTCTTTAATTTCTCTCGCTGAAGTTTCGCGTTTAGGCTCAATAAAATGTACCATTTTAGTTCTCCTCCCCTCTCATGCGTTTTGCATTGTCATGTAGAAACATAGCTTCTTCTTCCTCTACCATACAGCGTGGACAGATCTGCTCTCCGCCTCTATAGGTAAAGCTGTTCCCGCACTCCATACATCGTTTGATAGTAAAAGTTGCAAGCGTTCGCTGGCTAGGCTCAAAAAACTCTTTGATCTCAAAACCGCTTTGCAATTGTATCGCATCGGGCTCACAGGCATCATGACACAAACGGCACTTCAGACAGAGCATAGCATCAAAATGAATCAGAGAAAACTTTGCATCCGAACTCAAAGCACCGCTGGGACAGATACGGTAACAAATTTGACAGTTCGTACAGGCATCGGTGACAAATTTTTGGGACACAAAACTGACTTCTCCTTCGGGAAGTATTTCAAATGTTTCAGGCAGGCCTGCACGTTTGAGTGCTGTGAATAATATCTTACGTTTATCAGGTACGCGTTTTTCTCTGATTTTTGCTATGGTCTGTGCATCCAAACCAAATCGTTTCAGTTCATCCGCATTGACGGCTTCATCAAAAGTTTTTTTAACCTTGAGAGCTCCCTTGATTGAGGCTGTCTCTAAAAAAGCACGTCTTGAAGCAATCTCTTCTTCGGTTTCGTCTTCTTCCTCGCCTAATTTGGTTTTTATGACATAGTTGCTTGAGAGCTGTTTAGAAGAAAAGGAAGAAAGAATGAAGTTGGCTTCTTCAAGCATCGCGTGTATATGCTCAAACAAATCACTTCCCTCTCCATAAGAGCTCAAATCCAACGATATCTCTTCATCGCTTGCCAATGCCAAGGCGATCAAATGCTCCACACTCAACACCGATAAACACGGTACGTTTAGTTTTGGAGAGATGTATCTTACTTTAGATTCCAAAAAAGTAAAGAAAAACTCAGTGGTTGAAAACCCGGACAAAGAAAAGGCTTCGGTAGGACATACCCCCACACAAGAGGCTGCTTCAATACCTGTAGCATTTGCAAATGTAGGAAGATTATCCACCATCTGAATACTTGAGGGTGCCACATCCATACACTTCGTACATTCCGAAAACTTGCTTTTGGCTCTCACGCAGAGACTAACATCAAACTCTAATTGCATCAATGTTCACAATGGCTTTGTAGTGTTTGCGTGATATACTCAAAATCACTCAATAAAAATTCTAAAGTCAACTCAGCACCATCGTGATACAGAGGCGTTCTCGACTCTTTTTTTGCATTGATTAAAAACAGGGGTGCCCACTCTAAAAGATGTTCTTGTAAAAAAGATTTTTGCACATCAAGCAACTCACAAATACCCTCTTTATCATCGGCATCAAAGGCTCTTTGTTGTGCCATACAGAGCATATACATAAATTCAAGCTCTACACCAATGTGATCAGGACTCACTACCCGTGCTTTATCGAGTTCCACTCTAAATCCATACTCATTATACAGATCAAGCACAGGATTGTCTCCACCACTCTCGATCATTTGATCATCTCTGGTATAAAAACTTTCATACGGAATCAAATCTAGCAAAAATAGGTTGGCAAAATCTACATTATACTGCTCGGCTATGAGTGTCTCGTTCGAGTATTTGGTGCGTTTTTCCCACGTCTGATAGTGAGGAAATAAGGACAATAGGGCTTCATTGCTTTCAATGGTATCCAAAAATGCACTGTCAACCTCAGTCATCATCAGCCTAGAAATCAAGGCATATAAGGTGATTCTATTTTCAATTTCTTCTTTTATCATGGTGCTCTTTTAATGATAGTATAGTTTTGTAGCAGTGTAATAACGCTTCTTTATCTTAAAGAAGCGTTAAAAGGAGGTGTTACCCTTTGATCTCAACAGACCATGCATTTTTAGTCAACGGCCATACTGGTCGTTTGAGCTGCGATGGTCTTCTGGTTGTATTGGTACTGTCAAGCGGTCTAGCCAGCTCATCTCTCCACGCTTTGTAAATTTTAAAGTTGTTTTCATAGTTGACGTAAATATCTCCTATCACTTCATCTTTACCTGCAAGCGTGATCGATACTTTTTGGTGCCATGCATGGTTACATGCGATTGGATCCGGGTGTGCCGGTGCAACGGCATTTTGCCATGAACCGCTCAATCCGTTCCACCAAATATTATCAAGGTCTCTGTTGTATTCTTTAAACTGCCACGTGTCTTTTCTTGCCATCATGCCAGATACAATGCCCTCTTTTGGCTTGAGTGTACCGATTTTGCCATCCATCGTCATTTCATACAATGGCGATCCCACACCCATGACACCCAATTTTTTATCAAAACCAGGGATGTCAACTGCATTTTGAAGTTTCCATCTACCTGCGTGGTGTGAACATGCTAAAGTACCCGGCAATACTGCCTCTGTAGGTACAGCCATAGCGATAAAATACCCAGACTCAAGCCCACAAACGGTATCTGAAATTGTCACTTTGATGCTGTCACCACGTTTGATACCCAATCTTTCTGCATCAACTGTCGCTATCCATATAGGGTTATGGTTTTGTGAAATCTCCATCAAATGTTTAGAGTTCACCGAACGCGTATGGATATTATACGACAACCTAAAGATAGGATTGAGTGCAAAATCATTTTCGTTTACCATATGATCATGGTGTACCTGAGAAACGATATGTACCATTTTTTGACGTTGTTCTTTAGTTGTTGGATAGACCGGTATCGCATACTCAGGCCACTTCCAGTCTTTCATCCACGATGCATAAAACTCCATTTTACGGCTTTGAGAATTAAATCCGGCAACTACTTTGTCACCCATTTTGATACCCATTGCTTTTTCATCGTCCGTACCTAGCACTTTTGCTCTGGCAATACCCTTCTCATCTATCCACATAGAAGATGGATCAAATTTGATCTCCATAGATTCAATCGCACCATGCTCTTCAACAAGTTCTCTTTCTTGAGGACGATAGATATTTGCTTTTTCCAACCATGTACCCATATCACGCATCATTTCATAGGCAGGGTATTTGCTCCCTGCATATTTTGGGTTCTTTTTTGCTTCAACACTCAAATGATGTACATTATCAAATACAGCCTGATACCACTCAGGAATAGTCACCGGTCTACTTGGATCTTCTTTACTTGCCCAATGTTGTCTCACGCCAAGGCTACCATCAGGGTCAACATGGTGAACCATGATATTTGCCCAAAATTCAACCTCTTCCCATACTTCACCAAGACCTGCTTTTGTATGTGCTTCAAGTGTTGCACGAGTCGGATTCTCGGCTACCCATCCCATTTTCTCCAAAGCCACTCTAAGTGCGGGCTGCCTGAATGATAGCCATTGTGCCGGCATCGTCGCTTCAGAGTGTTGGTCATGTCTTTCACTCGCCAAACCAGTAGGCAAGATGTAGTCACAGTACCAGTTTGTCTCTGACCATGTTGGAGAGAGGTTCACTGTCATCTCCATCTTGCTTTCATTTTTCAGTATATCAATCCATCTGAAACCATCCGGGTTAATCCACGCTGGGTTATACATTCTAGGTATGTAGAGTGCCAATTTGGTTGGTACATTGACACCTTTTGCTTTCCAGTTTTGTTGCCACTCTTCATCCGCTAAGAGGTGTGGCAAGAGATAACTTGGCTCATTGGTTGAGAGTGGGAAATCTGGTGGCCACAAAAGTTCATTCCATGCATCAACTGCGCCCGGTTTTTTGCCAGCCTGCGTTGCAGCATCTCCTTTTGCGTTTACAAAAATTTCATGGAAATAATATTGTCCTACATTTCCGACATCTCCTGTCATACATCCACGAAGAGCCAAGGCCAAAACACCCGCTCTTACGTTCATCCAACCACCACGGTTACCGATTGTTCCTGCTCTCCAGAAATAGGTCGTCACTTTATCTTCAGCTTCGATGAACATTTCAAAAAGTTTCTCTAGCGACTTAGCGTCTACGCGACACTCTTTGGCTGCAAACTCTAACGTGTAGGGTTTATACATCTCTTGAAGCAAAGCGATGAAATCCTCATAGGTTTCACCTGTAGGCACTTTAGAAATATAGCCTTGAGCAACCATATACTCTAGGTATTCTTTGTCTTTAAGTAGTACATCCCAGTTCATCCAATCTTTAATAGCATCATGATTGATATAACTTTTGTGGCTTTTTGGATCTATTTCATTGACAATTCTATTGACAAGGTACAGATATAATGCAGCCTCTGTTCCTGGCCAGATCGGCACCCAAAGGTCTGCCATACCGGCTGAGTTTGACATACGTGGATCCATAACTACCAGTTTTGCACCTTTTTTTCTTGCATCAGCGATAAATCCTGCATGCTGTTGGAAAAAGTGTCCTGCATCTGCTGCGTGAGAAGACTGAAGGAAAATCAATTTACTGTTTGCCCAATCCGGACTTGGTCTGTCATCACCAAACCATTGTGACAATCCTTGTCTTGCGCCCGAACTACATACGTTTGAGTGAGAGTTGTGTCCGTCAACACCCATGGAGTAAAGCACTCTGTGTCCAAATCCACTTTCATTGGGGCGCCCAACATGGTACATAATCTCTTTTTTAGAGAGTTCGTCTCCACTTTTGAGCGTATCGTGCATTTTTTTGCCGATAGTCT
>JAABRH010000001.1 GCA_011391015.1 Sulfurovum sp. | reverse complement strand
TATTATCGGTCCAATAGAATGTGATCTTTCCCAACTTGAAAATCTTGAAAATATTTTTATTTTGGGTAAAAAACCTCATGAACGCATAGCTCAATTTTTGTTTAATGCAGACGTTGGGATTATTCCTTTTGATACAACAAAACATAAAGATCTTGTAGAGAGCATAAACCCCTTAAAACTCTATGAATATTTTGCCTGCGGATTACCTGTTGTATCAATGAATTGGCCTCAGTTAGAAGAATTAAAATCCCCTGCATTTTTATGTAATACCACAGAAGGATTCATCGATGCTATTAAAAAAGCCTCTACACATAGTGATCTAAATACATTCAAAGAATTTGCAGAGAATTCAAATTGGACAAAGAGAGTAAATAGCGTACTAAATATCGTAGATAGCACGGTGAATATATGAAAATATTAATAGATGGTCGCGTACTGGCGCACGATCATATCAGTGGTGTACAAAGACATGCTCAGGAGATATCAAAAGCTTTGCATAAAGCAGATCACACCATCACGGCTGTCACACCAAAATATAAAAACAAATATTATCAACAAATTTGGGAACATACTTTATTGCCTTTCTATGCCAGAAAATATGATATTCTCTATTGTCCCTCAAATATTGGCCCGATTTGGCTTCCTAAAAAAACTAAACTTGTGATGACACTTCATGACCTTGCATTCCTTGATTTCCCTAAACAATACTCCTCTTTTTTTCAAAAATATTATGCTTTTTTAGTACCAAAAATCCTCAGAAGAGCTCAACATATAGTGACCATCTCAAACTTCAGTAAAGAGCGTATCATTCAAGAATATCCCTGGACAGAAAAAAAGATTAACGTGATCAATCATGGTATATCACCCTATTTCGCAACATTAGAAGAACAAAAATCGGACTACACGCTTTATGTTGGTTCGATGAATGAGATCAAAAACTTTCAGGCTGTACTGAAGATATTTCTCATGCCGGAATTGAAGACGAATCCTTTGAAGATGGTTCTACCAGGTGTTTCTACCTTTACACAAAATAAAACGATCGCTGCACTGCTAAATGAGGCAAAGACGGCTGAAAATATTGAAATAATAGATGGCGCAATGCAAGTTGAACTAATCAGGTACTACCAAAATGCAAAACTTTTTGTCTTCCCCTCTTTTCATGAAAGCTTCGGTTTTCCTCCATTGGAAGCTATGGCATGCGGTACACCTGTGATAGTTTCGGATGTAACGGCACTGCCTGAAGTATGTGGGGATGCTGCACTTTATGTAGACCCCCATTCAATGAACGATATTAAAGAAAAAACCCAAATGCTTTTGAAAGACAAAACCTTGCAGAAAAAAATGATTCAAAAAGGTTTAGAACGATCAGCGCAATTTACTTGGAACAAAGCGGCAGAAGAACATATAAAAATATTTAAAGAAGTTTTAACAAAGGAGAATCATTGAAGGTAGCCATAGTACATGACTGGTTTAAAGTAGAAGGTGGTGCAGAAAATGTTGTCACTTCCTTGTTAAATATTTATCCTGAAGCAGACTTTTTTGCTGTAGTTGACTTTTTTACTGATGCCCAAAGGAAAAAAATACTTGGTGGCAAAAAAGCTACTTATACATTTATACAAAGACTTCCTTTTGCAAAGAAGTATTTTCAGCATTATCTTTTTCTTTTTCCCTTAGCCATCGAGAGACTTGACCTACGTAATTATGACCTTATAATCTCATCATCACATGCGGTAGCCAAAGGTGTATTAACAGGACCGGATCAATTGCATATATGTTATACCCATACACCTATACGATATGCTTGGGATATGTATTTTGCATACAAAGATGAACATCACATAAAAGGCATAAAAGAAAAAATTCTATCATATATACTCCATAGAATAAGAGTATGGGATGTTGCCTCCTCAAATAGAGTAGATTATTTTATTGCAAATTCCTCTTTTGTAAAAAGAAGGATTCAAAAATATTACAGGAGAGATGCAAAAATTATTTATCCTCCTGTTAGTGCTACTCGATATAGTTTATGTGAAAAAAAAGAAGAATATTATTTTAGTGCTTCCCGTTTGGTTCCATATAAAAAGATTAAAATGATTGTGGAAGCTTTTATAGAGAATGGAAAACCTTTAATAGTTGCAGGAAGTGGTGCAGAATTACAAGAGATCAGAAGTATTGCTACAAATAATATCATTATACTTGGACATATCAGTAATGGTGAAATGGAAAGACTGATGAAGGGAGCAAAAGCTTATGTCTTTGCCGCCTATGAAGATTTTGGCATTATGCCTGTAGAGGCAATGATGTGCGGCACACCTGTTGTCGCCTATGGAAAAGGTGGTATAACGGACACTGTAATAGATGGAATAACGGGTATCTTATATGATAAGCAGAATGTTGATTCACTTAATGCATCCATTGATAAATTTGAAACTATGACTTTTGATCACAAGGTTATATCTGAACATGCTTCATCATTTTCGATAGAGCGTTTTGAAAAAGAGATCAAAGAATTTGTAGATGAGAAATGGGATATATTTTCAAGAAATATTTAACTTAGTGCCGAATAAAAGAGAGTGTGAAATAAATCTACTTTGAAAAATTTACACAGTTAGATCACACTCCTAATTTTGTGGATTTATATGAGATTTTAACATGAAATTATTACTCATCTGATTCGTAAATACAATAGCGTTTGTTTTCTACTTTAATCTGTGGCGGCAGTGCTTCAGCTTCAAAATAATCATAGCCTTCTTTGAGATTTTCCCAAAAATCATACCATGGGTTATCTGTGTACAACGCCATATTTTCCTCTGTCATCCTAAACGGAAAGATATGCACCCAAACCTTTTTTTGACCCTGATGTAACGCGCTTTCCACCAAAGCATAAATCTCTTCTATCTTTTCATCGGTCATCGCATAACAGCCAATGGAGACACAGTTGCCGTGTACCATCAAAAATGAGCCTGTACGTTGATGTTCTCTGTCATACTTGTTGGGGTAACCCAGGTTAAAAGCAAGGTGAAATTTGCTGTTTGGGTTGAGTTGTTTTTTTCTTACCTTGTAGAACCCTTCTGGAGACTGCCCGTCACCCTCAGCCAACTTAGGACCAAGTCCACCCGAATAGGCACAGATGGCATAATCTTTGATATGCTTATACCCCTCATCCCCACGCATCCACACTTCCAAAATCGCCTCTTGTTTGAAGATACGCAACAACAAAGGGTCTCCAACCTGAAGCGTGTTTTGCGCCAAACCTTCTTCCAGTGTTCTGGTTAAAAATATATTTTTGATACCCCACTCCTGTGTGTGCATTTCCTGTCCCATCCGTATGATATCTTCCAAAGTCAGTGTTGCAGTGAGATCAGCTGATGGCAGATAAAAGCCATCTATCACCGTACTCGAAAGAGTGGGAAGCGTCTCTTCGTTTATTTTGGAGGGAGGATAAAGATAAAAAAGTATCAGCGAGCCTATAAAAAGAAGCATCACAAGGATATCGGCCAGAATTAGCCAAGCCCTTGTCATCATGCGCGCTTCTTAAAAATTGAGCTGTTGTGCTTGATCGTAACCGTAGATATCGGGGAAGACCAACATTTTACCGTCCTGAGCCACATAAGTCGTAAAGTACGCCGTGTGCACAGGCAGATGTTTAGTCACATTAATATAATGGGTTTTGTAACTGTCATACTTTTTCTTGACATCTGCATAATTGGCGTTGGTATAGTTTTCTGTCAGATATTTGAGCATATATTTGGGGTCACCCAGTCTGATACAGCCATGGCTAAAGGCGCGCACTTTTTTGTTGAAGAGATTTTTTGTCGGGGTATCATGCATATAGACAGAATGCTGGTTAGGAAAGATAAACTTCACACGTCCCAATGCATTTTTATCCGAAGGCACTTCAATGAACTTAAACGGCACATATCCTTTTCCGCCTTTGTAGGCTTTTGCCTCGGCTGCATTAAATTTCAGCTTTGGTGAGTCAAGATTGTAGTCATTGCGCATCTCCAAACGGTGGCTTTTGAGATAGCCTGGATTTCTCAGTGTCGCAGGAATGATCTCATTTCTTGCGATGCTGTCAGGTACATTCCATGTAGGATTGAGCGTGATGTACTGCAGATTTTCAGAAAATACCGGTGTTTTGTTTTTCTTTGTTCCTGTGATGACTTTCATCTTCACACAAGTTTTACCCTCGTCAATGATACGCACATGAAACTCAGGTATATTGACCAAAGCATAATTGCTCCCTAGTCCTGGCTTAAGAAGCTTCACTCTTTCAATGTTAAGTCGCACTTGTCTCAGCTCACGTGATGAGGCTTTATCTGAACGCTCCATAGCGCGGTACTTTACAATAAGCGCGTCAAACTGTCGGTATTGAGGAACATAGGGCTTGAGTATCTCATCAATGCTTTGTCTATTTTGAAGTTTGCCTATAAGCTCTTTGGGATCAACTTTTTGCTCATAGATACCATACGTCGTGGTCATTTGTCCGCTTATGGATTCTTTTTGTCTTGCATTGACGATACACCCGTTTGCAAGGTTTTTCGTATACACATAGAGCATGTTCGTCATATCTTGAGGCTCTTGAGAAACTTTGACTTTTTCACATAAAGCCTGCTGGTTACAGATAGACATATATTTATCTTGGGCAAGGATGGCTAGAAGTTCCTTTTTTTGTGCATCATCCCAGGTTACCTTTGGGGGTTCAGGCAGTTTTGGCGGCTGCGAAGGCGACGAAGTACTACAACCGCTTATCATGATACCTATAACTACTGCCCATATACTTACTACGCTAATCCTCATCCATCTCTCCCTTAATACTTTGTGCACAACTGTACGCACTCGAAAATGCCCACTGAAAGTTGTACCCTCCTAGCCTGCCCGTAACATCCATTACTTCACCTATGAAGTAAAGTCCCTGCTCTTTTAGGCTCATCATGCTTTTGTTATCTATTTCGCTTGTATCGATCCCGCCTTTGGTCACTTCTGCTTTGGTGTAGCCAAAGGTTCCTGCAGGTGCAAGTCTGTAGTGGCTTAAGCTATAAAGCTTCTGCATCTCTTCTTTGCTCAGTTGATTACAGGGTTTATCTTCCAGAGCAAATTGTACCAAAAATGCCTTACTAAGACGCTTTGGCAAAGGCAAAAGTGAGGAGATCTGCTTTTTGCTGCCCAACACCGATTTCCATGAAAAATACGGCAGAAAATCAATCTCTATCTGACCTTTTTCCCAATAGAGTGAGGCATCCAGAACCGCCGGACCGCTGACGCCTTTATGGGCAAATAGCAAGCTGCCTTCACAGACAATTTCAGCAACGCGTATCTTCACCTCACAGGAGACTCCTGAGAGTTCCTTGAAGAAAAATTGCTCTTTCTGTACCGTAAAGCCAACGAGTGCGGGTGCAGTTTTTATGACACCATGTCCAAAAGACTGCGCTATCTCGTACCCAATGCTGCTGGCTCCAAGCGTAGGAAAACTAAGCCCACCCGAAGCGATGACAACCCTTTGAGCCGTATGTGTCTTTTTATCGGTTTTTACATAAAAAATGTTCTCACGCTTAGAGACTTCCAAAACTTTCTCTGAAAGCAAAATGGTTTGTTTTTGACTCTCTTTAAGCAAAACAGCCAACAACTCTTTGGAAGAATCTCTACAAAAATACTGCGTCTCTTTTTGAATAACAGGATGTAGTTTGCGAGCCCCAAGCCAGTCTATCAACGCTTTTTCATCAAATCTCTTTAAAGATGGCTGTACAAACTCTGCATCAGCCAGATAATACCCCGTGCCCATACGTGTATTGGTGATGTTACATCTACCACCACCTGAGATGAGTATCTTTGCGCCCAGTTTTGGGTTGGATTCTATAACAGTGGCACAGTTTTTAGGCAAAAGCGAAGCGAGCATCAGTGCACTTGCCCCGCCTCCAATGATGATGATTTTTTTATCCATGGATGCAATTATAGCCAAAGCTACACGCGGGTTACACAATCCATCTCTATGATAACAACAAAAGACTAAGGAGTTATTTTATGAAACCACTCATTACCGCCCTGGCATTAACACTAATCGTCAGCACCTTTAGCATGGCTGCTGAAAAATATGATACGGGAGCATTAAGAACAGTTCAAAAACACTGTACCTCCTGTCATGGCACACCCTTTTTCCAAGCAAAACAGATAGACGATAGTGATTGGAAGTTTTTTTTCAACACCAAGGGAGAATTAGAGAAAATCCATAAAGATAAGCCAGAAGCACTTGCAAGCCTTGCTAGCCCTGCATTTAAACAAAAAAGGAATCGAATCTTAAAGTTTTTCATTGAAAATTCTATGTATTCAGGTGCCGTCAATGGATGTGATGGGAATTTTTGCGGAACCAATCATTAGTGTGATTAAAGTTTTCTTTTATGTTCATTTTGATATCATCAAATATCAAAATGAACGAGGGAAGTGATGCATAAAATTGCTTTTGTACTGATACACCTACTCACTCTTTCATATGCCAGTCTTTTTACGATTACCGACCAAAACGGAAAAGTCTATCACAGTAAAGATATGCAGCACTCCCAAAATGAATACCTTAACCAAAAATCTACTGAATACTCACTTCAAGCCATTTATGATGAACTGCACCGTGCAGAAAATCTTGCCCGTATGGCTGAAGCAGCCCGCCAACGAGCCACACGCATCGCCAAAGCACAGCAAGAAGCGGCAAAAGAAGGAAAAGTCTATCAGATTTCTGCTATCGATAAACAAAAACTCCTCGAAGATGCCAAGTATTTCAAAGGAGGCAAATATGTTTGGGGCGGCACAAAACCTGAAGGATTTGACTGCTCTGGCTACGTGCAGTATCTCTACAAAAAACACAATATTAACCTGCCAAGAACAGCGTGGGCACAATCCAAAAAAGGAAAAGAAATTGATATGGCACACTTACAAAAAGGCGACCTTCTCTTTTTTTTGACAGACAAAAAACGAGGCATTCCCGTAACGCATGTTGGTATCTATCTCGGTGATGGCAACTTCATCCATGCAGCCTCCAAAAAAGACGGTATCATCATCTCTCCCCTCACACACGGAAAATACGCTCAAACCTTTGTCTCTGCTCGCAGAGTTGCCACACAGGCGTAATGGATATGTAGCGGTATTTACACATCATTAATACATTTTAGGCATCATACGGTTTCATTTACGCAGTCAGGACACCATGATCAACAACACAAACAACAATCGATTTTTATTTCTTCTCCTTATTATTGGCATATTTGTTTCCATCAGTTTTCTAAACAGAACCATTCTACTTTTTGCAGATTTTGATCAGGTTGATCTTGGGGTTTTTTCTCTTATCAAACTCTATACCGTAGGGTTATTTTATGATCTGGTGGCATCACTGTATTATAGTATCCCTCTGGTTATTTATATTACGCTAATCCCAAACAGGCTCTTTAATGCAAAAATCCATAAACTGCTGTTTTTAGCAATATTTTTTATTGCCACTTACCTACTTATCTTTAATGCCGTCTCAGAATGGTTCTTTTGGGAAGAGTTTGGAAAAAGATTTAATTTTATTGCTGTTGATTATCTGGTTTATACCCACGAAGTGATACATAATATTCTTGAATCGTATCCTATACCGCTTTTACTCAGTAGTATTTTAATCATTAACATTATATTATTTGTTTTGATTGTTAAAAAAACTTCATTGATTTCAAGAACATTTAACTCTAATAACACTTTTTTAGAAAGATCCAAAACGGCTATGGTATTTTTACTCTTGCCTATACTTTTTTTCAATGTACTGGACAAACAAAATCTCTCAAACATTTCGAACAATCAATTTAACAATGAATTGGCAAAAAATGGACTGTATTCACTTTTCTCTGCATTTAGAAACAATACCCTTGATTATGACAAATTCTACAAGACCAAAGAAACGCAGGTGGTGATGAGTCACTTGGATACATTGGAAGGCTTTGATGATACACACCTCAAGAAAGTAAAAAATGAGGGACAAAAAGAGTCAAATTACAACGTGATGCTCATCATGATAGAAAGTATGAGTGCCGAATATATCGGTGTGTTTGGTGATAAACGTCATCTCACTCCACATTTGGATGCCTTGATCCAAAAATCATTATTTTTTGACAATCTCTACGCCACAGGAACAAGAACTGTAAGAGGTATGGAGGCAGTAACACTCTCTGTACCTCCCACACCCGGCAGCAGTATTGTCAAAAGACCCGATAACCACTCTATGTTTTCCTCAGGATTTGTCTCCAAACAAAAAGGGTATGAGAATAAATTCATCTATGCAGGACATGGGTATTTTGACAACATGAATGATTTTTTCTCCAACAATGGTTTTGATGTTGTAGACAGAACCGACTTTGAAGAAGAAGAGATCAGTTTTGCGAATGTTTGGGGTGTGTGCGACGGAGATCTCTTTGGCAAAGCCATTCAAGAATCAGACAAAAGTTACACACAAAATAAACCGTTTTTCAATTTTATCATGACCACTTCCAATCACAGACCCTACACCTATCCTGAGGGTAAAATAGATATACCCTCACACACAGGAAGAGAAGGCGGTGTCAAATATACCGATTATGCCATCCATGACTTTTTGGAGAAAGCACAAGAAAAACCATGGTTTAAAGATACGATTTTCGTCATCATTGCAGACCATAACGGTGGAAGTGCAGGCAAAACAGAACTGCCATTATGGCGATACAAAATACCTCTGATTGTTTATGCTCCCCATATCATCAAACCAAAGGTAATCCATAAACTTTCATCTCAAATCGATACGATGCCTACACTGTTTTCTTTAATGAACTGGGAATATGAAAGCCCATTCTATGGTAATAATATCTTGGATCCAAACTTTAAAGAGAGGGCTTTTATCGGGACATATCAAAAACTCGGACTTGTAGAAAACAATAACCTTTTAGTACTAGAACCAAATAAAACCATTGAGCAGTATCACATCACAACACAAAGCCTAAGAGATACTCAATATAAAAGAGAGAACATTGTCTCTGCGGAAAGTACACTGGATGCCATTACCTATTATCAAAGTGCTAGTTACTTTTACCAGCACCATTTACACAAATGGGTACACTAAGCCGCTATCTAGTTAGAGACGCTGTAGTCTCTTCAACCCTTCTTTGACAAGCGTACTGGTGTCTCCCGTGGCACCTGCAAGCGCTTTTTGGATAACATCTTTTTTAAATCCTAAACTCTCCAATGCCATCATCGCGTCACTCATAGCACCTGAGCTTTGACTCGTTTCATTGCCATCGACGATAAAGTCTGCGAGTTCTACCAGTATGCGACTTGCAGCCTTTGGACCGACGCCTGGAACGCGTTTGAGCATACTCACATCTTTGGAAGCCACCACTTTTGCAAATGTCTCAGGTGTAAAAGTCGAGCAGATAGCCAAACCGACCTTTGGACCGACGCCGTTTATTTTGAGTACGGTATCAAACATCTTTTTTTCGTTCAGCTCCATAAATCCAAAGAGTAAATGGGCATCTTCACGAATCACCTGTGTAACAAACAGTTTTACTTTTTTATCAGTAATGTTACTTGAAGTGTTAATGGAAACCTGCACCTCATAGATGATGCCATTTACATTGAGATGCACAAAAGTGGGCTCTTTTCGCTCGACTGTACCTTCTATGCCTACTATCATACTTTAGCCTTTTAATTTAAATCGATTAAAGTATATCAAGAGTTTTATTTCACTATTAGAAATATGTCAAATTGACATCATTTGAGATTGATTGAAGTACATTTCAAATAATTCGACTAAAGGCAGGCTTCTTCACGGCGTTGAAGCTGTTCCCATTTTGCATCAACACGTGTTTGCCACTCGTCGATAAGATACTCGTATTGTTTGGTGAAAAGATGTTTAAAGCGCCCTTGTGCACCGAGGTAGTCACGTACCGGAATCACATTTTTGGGGCGGTAGGTAATATTGAGTTTGGTTCCGTCAATGATCTCATACAAGGGGAAAACCAACGAATCGGTTGCCAGATCAGAGATAGCGATGGTATCTTCGGGAGCAAATTTCCACTCTGTGGTACAGGCAGACATCGCATTGATGAAAACAGGACCCTTTGTTGCAAACCCTTTTTGGATCTTGGAGACCATATCTCTCCATTGGTTCGGAGCGACCTGTGCAACATACGGTGCACCATGCGCCGCCATGATCGCCATCATATCTTTTTTGTTCTGTTTTTCACCGTAGCTTATGCGTCCTGATGGAGTGGTCGATGCCGATGCACCGATAGGAGTGGAAGAAGAACGCTGTCCGCCCGTGTTTGCATACACTTCATTATCCAAACAAACATACATCATATCGTGCCCCCGCTCAAAACATCCAGAAATCCACTGAAAACCGATGTCATACGTCGCACCGTCTCCACCGAAGGCTACAAACTTCGGAGTACGATCAGGCTGTTTTAGCCGCCCTTTGTTTTTAAGTGCTTTGTACATCGCTTCCGCTCCTGCTACAGCCGATGAACCATTTTCAAATCCAATATGGATCCAGGAAGCATCCCATGATGTATGCGGATAAACGGCAGTACACACTTCAAGACATCCGGTTGATGCACCAAGGATTAAATGATCATCAGTCGCATTCAATACTTCACGGACAATGATGGAGTGCGCGCATCCCGGACAAAGAAGATTTGCACCTTCAAAACGCTCTGCTGATGTCGAAAAATTTTTCAGATTTTTTGTTTTCGCTTGAATCATGTTTACTCCTTAAAAAAACGAAAGTTTCGGTCCGCGAAGACCAATGAATTGCTGCAACGGAGTTGTAGGACTACCTGCCTGTGCATTTGCCTGAAGGTCACGGTAAATGGTATGAATACTGGATTTTGTCAAGTCACGTCCGCCAAGACCATAAATGTTGTTGGTGAGTACCGCGTGTGTACCAGTATTAAACAACGCTCCTGCGAGTTCATTGTAAAGTGCACCCACAGTACCGTTTGGACTTGATCTATCAAGTGTAGCAATCGCCTTGCAGCCTTTAAGAACATCGGCTATCTGCTCAAGCGGGAAGGGACGAAAAACTCGGATACCCACAACACCTGCTTTGATGCCTTGGGCACGAAGCTCATTGGAGACCTCCTGTGCGGTTTCTACGGATGTCCCCATACAAACGATGGCTATCTCGGCATCTTCCATAGTGTAGCTTTCTACGATGTTGTACTCACGGCCTGTCAATGCTTTTAGCCCATCAAATGCCTCTTGGATCTTAGGTAGGACAGCACTCATCAGTGCATGATGTTGACGGGCTTTGTGCTCAAAGTGCCAATCTTCTTCCGTTTGAACCCCATGTGTTACAGGATGATCTAGATCAAGCATATCATTCATCGGTTTAAACTCACCAATGAAATCATACGCTACATCATCAGAGAGTGTTTTTACCCTTTGTGCCGTATGAGATGTCATAAACCCGTCTTGATGCACCATCGCTGGAAGGCGGATATCATGGTCTTCTGAAACGCGAAACGCAACAAGGTTCATATCATAGACATCCTGTGGGTTATAACAATCGATCTGAATCCAGCCGCTATCGCGCCCCATGTACATATCAGAGTGGTCACCGTTTACATTGAGCGGTGCACCGATGGCACGGTTAACGACATTGAGCACAATCGGGAGTCGCATCCCTGATGCAGAATACAAGGTTTCAAGCATCAGTGCAAATCCTTGTGAACTTGTTGCCGTAGCAACACGTCCACCGGCTGCTGATGCACCGATACAGCAGGACATCGCACCATGCTCAGATTCCGCCATGACAAATTCGCCGTCAATATAGCCGTTCGCCATAAAGCTTGCATAATTTTCTACGATCGGGGTAGACGGGGTGATAGGATATGCCGCAACCACATCCACCTGTGCCTGACGCAATGCATGGCTTGCTGCCATATTTCCATCCCATACTTCAATATCACGTAATTCAAAAATATCAGCCATTAGTTTTCCTTTGCTTCTTTTTTCTCTTTTTTAGGCCATTCTGACAATGCCGCCTCTTCGTCTTTTTGCTCTGGGAACATCAATAATGCTTTAGGCGTTGTAGGGCAAACTTGAACACAGATACCACACCCTTTACAGTGATCATAGTCAACTGCGACCATCTTTTTATCCCTAGAAATAATCGACATATCAGGACAGTAGATCCAACAGAATTGACAATCGATACAGAGATTTTTGTTGAACAAAGGCTTCTCGATACGCCAATCAGCCACACTGATACCAAAGGAGTTTGATTTCGAATAGAGACGATCTTCGGGCAGTATCGCTGCTGCATCCGATATTGACCCTTCAAATGGTCTCAGTATAGAGCCGATTTCAAATGTATCCCATCCATTTTCTAACATTTTTTCTCCTTATTTGACTTCATTATAGGCACGCTCTATGGCTATCATATTGGCGTCAATTATTTTTTGTGGAAGTTTTTTGAGAACCTTCAACATATTCTCTTTAAAAAACCCGATATCATACATTCCCGATATTTTCATCAATGCACCCAGCATCGGTGTATTGGGGATTGCTTTTCCGATTGTCTCCTGAGAGATTTTAATGCAATCAACCGTAAAAACTTTTTTTCCTGAAAGTTTTGGCTGGGATGCAACAAGCTCTTTTGTACTTAAGTGTGTTGTGATGATATAAACCGTATTTTCTTTTTCATTTTCCGTGATGTCAGTTGCATACACTAGTGCCGGGTCAATGACAAGCACATAATCAGGCTGCATAAACTTTTCGTGATTCAATATGACTTTGTCATCAAAGCGGTTATAAGCCGTCATCGCCGCGCCTCGCTTTGCAGAACCATAAAAAGCAAATGCCTGAACATTTTTGCCTGTAGTTGCTACCACCTCCGCTAAACCTTTCGCACCCGTAACTGCACCTTGTCCCGCGCGGCTATGCCATCTGATTTCAAGCATACTCTCTCCTAATGTGTAAATTTTTTCGATATTTTAATTCTCGCTTGATTGAACACCTCACAAACCCTATACTTCAGATTCCAGTATCATTTGAGACGCTCGTATAATGGCCTTGTTGATATGATCAACAATGTTTTCATTTCCAATCAGTCTGTTTAATGACGCTTTAACGATATGAGACTGAACTTCCGGGCGCACACCGGAGAGGATGAGCGCCGTATGCTGATTTGTAAGACGCTCATGCAAAATCTCAAGCGCATGAAGTCCTGCCGCATCTATGAGTGGAACATGCCGCATCCGTAAGATAAACACTTTCGGGGGGCGTTCAAACAGACTTAAAATATCAATGAGCTTTTCAGCAACACCAAAAAAGAGCGGACCTTCAATTTCATAGACTTCGACACCCTCAGGAAGAATTTTATTAAAAATGGAGTCCGGATCTTCTTCTTCATTTTCCACTACATGAATGTGGGTTGTTTTCATCATTGAATCAATGAAGAGGATTGAAGCCAACGCGATACCGGCTTGGATGGCAAAATTCAGATCGACCAATACAGTCAATGTAAACGTAACAATCAAAATAATCCGATCACTTCGCGGTGCTTTCATGATCTCTTTGATATGTTTAATTTCAGACATATTCCATGCTACAACTATCAGTATGGCAGCTAAAGCAGCAAGAGGAACCTTGATAATAAACGGTGAGAGAAACAGCATAAATACAAAAAGCCACAGCGCATGCATGATGCCCGCCATCGGGGTGCGTGCTCCCGCTTTAATATTGGTAGCAGTGCGAGCGATTGCTCCAGTGGCAGGAAGCCCTCCAAAAAATCCAGAAGCAATGTTAGCTGCACCCTGTCCGAACAACTCAGCGTTTGATTTGTGATGGGTTCCTGTCATACCATCCGCAACTACGGCAGAAAGAAGCGATTCGATAGCAGCAAGCGTCGCAATGGTAATGGCATCCGGCAGTAATTGACGCAGTTTTTCAAACGATACATCCGGCCATGTCGGTGCAGGAAGCATGGAAGGGATGGAACCAAAACGGCTTTCAATAGTTTCTATAGGTAAATGAAACATCCAAACGGCTAGAGCAGCAAGAACAACGACAACAATCGGTCCGGGTATTTTAGGAATATACCTTTTAAAGAAGAGGATGATGGCGATTGATATCAGTGAGACGATTACAGCGACGATATTCATTTCTTCCAAGTGTTCAAGGTAAACCATGAGTTTATGGATAAAATCAGGAGGTATACTGTCCACCTTAAGACCAAAAAAATCTCGTACTTGCGAAAATGCGATGAGAAGTGCAATACCAGAGGTAAATCCGACAATTACCGGATAGGGGATAAACTTGATTAACTCTCCGGCATGAACCAATGCCATAATCATCAAAATAATTCCCGCCATGATGGTCGCCAACAACAATCCCTCGTATCCATGCTCCATAGCAACCGTTGCCACTGTGACGATAAATGCAGCTGTCGGTCCTCCGATCTGATAGCGGCTGCCTCCATGCGCCGATATGATAAAACCGGCAACAATTGCAGTAAACAGACCTCTCTCTGGCGGAAGGTTGGATGCGATAGCGATTGCCATAGCAAGAGGAAGCGCAACGATCGCAACCACAAGTCCCGCGATGAGATCAGCATAAAAATCGGATTTAGAATACCCTTTTAGCCGCCATAGCGTCATTAATTTAGGTTCAAGTGAATCTTTAAGCGACCTGAGCATCAGAAGGGCCATCCTTTACATAAATTTTTTTAATTATTTCGGAATTGTATTGAAGTATTCTTAATATTGAATTAAGTTCAATATTAAGAATACTGTTATTTTTAATTGAAAATAGAACATTTTTCCGATATGATTTCCTAAAAAAAGCAGGAAAATATTTGAAGCAAGTTATCAATGAAGAGTTGAATCGTGTCAAAAAAGAGCTCTATCTAAGTGCAGCAGCTCGGTATTTTGACGAGACAGGGTATAAGCATTTTAAAATATCTGATTTAGCAAAAGAACTCGAAACATCTGTAGGAACCATTTACAATCTCTTCGGTTCAAAAGAAGAACTTTATGTCGAATATCTTATCTTAAAGCTGGAAACATTTCTTGCCAATCTCAAAGAACATGAAGGCAGTGATCCGCTCGAAAACCTCAAGATTTATCTGACGCACAAATACGCCAACTTCATTCAGATCGAACATCATCGTCACGAGCCGATTACGAACGATCCCTATTTTTTCCACAAATTAGACGTTTCAAGCCATAGGGTGGTGGATGAAATTCATCAGTATCTGGTTCGACAGCTTCGTATGCTTATTCTTGTCGAAAATACGAACCATAGACATCTAGCAATCCTTTTCAAAAAACTTTCGGATGGTTTCATCGAAAGCTATCTTTATGGCGAATGTAAAGCAGAAGGGATCGTCGATGAGACGATTGAGATGTTTTTAAACGGTGTGAGACATCAAAACAAATAATGTAAAAACATTTATCTCATGTTCATGCACTTTCATTGCGTTTTAACAATGATGTTTTTTTATGTCAATGATGATGATTGTCTTTCAAAATCTCTGCTATAACCGCATCGCTGGCATACTCTATCTCCAAAACCACGCCCTCTGCCACCAAAGGCAATCCTGCATAGGTATGGTTACCATCGATCAGCGCCGTTGTTTCATCTATCTGGAGTACATGATAGATGATATCATCCTCATCACTGTCCAACTCCATACCCACCGTAATATCACTTGGCAAATCGCACAAATCTTCTTTAAAAACCAATGCTTCATTAAACTCGCCAAATGCCTCTGAAGGACTAAGCGCGATACTAAAACTATCACCTACTTTTTTACCCTCCAATCCTTCTTCTAACTTTTGAAACAGATGTCCATACCCGCCATGCAAATAAATGATCTCTTCACTATTTTCTTCTATCACCCTGCCCTTTTCATCATGTAAAACGAGTTCTAACGACACCAATGCATTTTTTTGAATTTTCATACTCTATCCTTTTTCATTCAGTAGTGCTACAAAACTCTCTGATCCAAAATAAAATCGCGTATCATATGTATAAACGTAGGGATGCTTTGGTTTGCATCTACGATGAAAGTAGCCTGTTGCCTGTAAGTATCGATGCGTTGCTCAAACAAAGCTCTGGCTCTGGCTTCATCCTGAAGCAAGGGGCGTTTATCGCGTTCTCTTTTAGTTAAACGCTGCAATATCACATCAAAATCGGCGTTGATAAAGACAATGAGAGACTTCTTGGATATGGAACTATGAATCGGCAATCCACCGCCCGTAGCGATGATCTGACCTTTGTTTTGGGTGAGTTCATCGATGCACTGTTGTTCAAGCGCACGAAAATATGCTTCGCCTTTAATCTTAAATATTTCTGTTACTGTCGCATTTTCTTTGGCTTCGATGATGCTGTCCACATCTGCAAAATCCTTATAGAGCTGTCGTGAGAGCATCTTACCCACACTGCTTTTACCGCTTCCCATAAAGCCTATGAGGACGATGTTATCGTATACTGCCGGAAAACCCACTTTGTACCCCTTTGTTTTGTGTATTGTATCTTAAAGCCGTAAGACTAATGATTAGAGTTAAATTCATTTTGTCAAATTTCCTGACTTCCCAAAGAGGTGCAGTATGATATTTGCTTTTGTTCTCATACAATGATATTTTGATGCTATAATCAGTCTGTAACTCACACTAAAAGGATTAACCTCATGAAAAAACTACTGATCGCACTCATCGTTACTGCACTGTCATGTTCAAGCCTCAATGCTATGAATAATCGTTCCTTGACTCATGCAAACCCTATGCCCAATCTGATGCGTATTGCCCAAGGCAATGCTGAACTTTTAGGTCTTAATGCCAAGCAAATGGAAAGTCTTAAAGCATGGAGTGATGTAAACAGACCAAAAATGATGCAGATGACTCAGGAAGTGATGCAAGAAGAAGCTATGCTTAAAGAGAATGCACTCACATCCGATACTGATATTGAAAAACAAGTAGACCGTATGCTTCAAGCGCGTAAAAATATTATCATGCTCAAAACACAATGCAGAGCAGAGCTTAAAAAGATCTTGACACTAGAGCAGTATGCCAATGTCATCAAAATCTACAGAAGCGTTGAGCCTATGAGACGGATGAGAAAACAGCAATAAGTTCAGCCAATTAGAGTGCCATATGTTTTGAGAGTATGAAAACTACTCTCAAAACAGCCACCAAACGAGACCATCTTTATCCGTTACATCCTCTTGTTAAAAGCTATCCTGTCAGTCTTCATCTTCAAACTCACTCAGGTCAAACTCCAGTTTGACAGGCTCTTCTACTACAGCCTTTAGTTCACTGATATTCTCAACAGAGATATCCAATGCCATTGCAACAAATACACACAAAGCATTGTCATCGACTATCTCTTGGCAGGTTGCAGAGGTATTGTACACCGTCAGGATGCCATTGCTTGCAAGTATATCATGTTCCCGTATGCCTAATTCTGCTGCGATGTTGTGCAAGTCTGGACGCTGAAGATAAACACCCTCAACCTTCATCGAAAAGCCTGTTCTTAATGGTAAACCAAACATTTTTCTTCCTATTCTTTAAAATTTTGATTTGAGTATAGCAAAATAACTTAATACTTGATTTCCTATTCAAATCAACATTACGCTAAAATACCTCTAACTTACACCATACTACCTACTTACCAAAGGCAATGCTTTAGTGAGAGGAATTTGTCACACGCTTTGCTTGCGACAAAGGAGAATCCTGTTTATGAAACTCAAATCCATCTTCACCAATAGCTTTGGTATCTTATTTTCTCGTGTTACGGGGCTGGGTCGGGATGTGCTGATGGCTTCTGCTCTGGGGGCTTCGGTATGGTCAGATATGTTTTTTGTTGCCTTCAAACTGCCCAATCTCTTTCGCCGTATCTTTGCAGAAGGGGCATTTACGCAGGCATTTATGCCTTCGTTTGTCGCAAGTAGTCACAAAGGGGTGTTTGCAACGGCTATCTTTTTGCGTTTTTTATTGTTTTTGACCGCTTTTTCACTGCTCATCACCCTTTTTCCAGAACCCATTACCAAACTCATGGCCTGGGGATGGAGTGATGAACTTATCACCCAGACTTCACCATTAACTGCTATCAACTTTTGGTACTTGGATCTCATCTTCATCGTCACCTTTTTGGGGACTATCTTGCAATACAAAAACCATTTTGCTACCACTGCCATGTCCACTGCCCTACTGAACATCGCCATGATAGCAGCGCTATATCTCTACATGAAAGAAGAACCGAAAACCGTTGCCTACGCACTCAGTTTTGCTGTACTTATCGGTGGAGTACTTCAAGTCATCGCACATCTTGTGACACTAGAGAGACTCCATCTGCACAAGGTGCTTTTAGGTGGATGGAAATACCGAAAAACAAAAAATGTAGAAGAAGAGAAAAAGCAGTTTTCAACCCTCTTTTTACCCGGAATACTTGGTAACTCCACACCTCAAGTCTCTGCTTTTATCGATACAATATTGGCAACCTTTTTGGCAACCGGTTCTGTGTCCTACCTCTTTTATGCCAACCGACTGTTTCAGCTTCCACTTGCCATCATCGCCATTGCAACCGCGACGGTACTTTTTCCCTCCGTCTCAAAAGCACTCAAAAACCACAATGAAACGCTGGCGTACCAAAACCTCAACCAAGCTTTCTGGCTGCTCACATTCTTATTGGGTGCAGCGACTGTTGGAGGTATCCTATTGGCTGAACCCATCATCTGGGCGCTCTTTGAGAGAGGAAAGTTCACACAAACCCAAACGCTTGAGACGGTACGAGTACTGCAAATGTATATGTTCGGACTGCTTCCTTTTGGACTGTCTAAACTCTTTTCTCTTTTTCTCTATGCTTCACACAGACATCTTAGAGCTGCGAAGATAGCAGTCTATTCGCTTGTAACCTCTGTTGCTTTGTCACTGGTACTCATGCATCATTTGGGTGCTTCAGGGCTGGCTTTGGCAGGCAGTATCGGAGGTTGGGTGCTGTTTGTCTTCACGGTAAGAGAAGTGGGGATGGCTCGATTTGTAGAGATAGTGTTTGCTAAAAAATCACTCTATTTTCTTCTCTCAATGACACTTTTTTCCACTCTACTCTACTGGCTCAATCATCTTTTGATGACAATTATACGTTAGCGGATACAAGCAGGCGTGATTTTTTCTAATACACTTTTAGCTATAATCACTCCACACCATACACCATAAAGGTTTCTTTATTCTTATGCATATTTACGACAGCGTACAAAAAACCAAACTTCCTTTTGAGCCCATCCATGAAGGCAAAGCAAGTATCTATGTTTGCGGCCCTACGGTATATGATGATGCACATTTGGGTCATGCACGAAGCGCTTTGGCGTTTGATCTGCTCTCTCGTACCCTCAAAGCCCTTGGTTACACGGTAACGCTTGCTAAAAACTTTACCGACATTGACGACAAGATCATCAAAAAAGTACAGCAAAGCGGCAAAAGTATGGAAGAAATTACCTCTTTGTATATCACGCGCTATCTTGAAGAGATGGATGCTCTGGGCGTACAGCGAGCCGACATCGAACCAAAAGCCACCGAGTCCTTGCAAGCCATAGAAGCAATGATACAAACACTGCTTGACAAAGACATCGCCTACCGCATCTCAAACGGAGATGTCTATTTTGATACCAGCAAAGACAGTGCATATGGCACCATCTCGCACCAAGTGGGGCAGGATGATGACAACCAAAGCCGTGTAGCACACACTGAAGAAAAACGAAATCCCAAAGACTTTGCGCTCTGGAAAGCCTGCAAAAGCGAAGATGAGATCTGCTTCAAGAGCGCGTTTAGTTCAGGGCGTCCAGGGTGGCACATCGAGTGTTCTGCGATGATAGAAAAACATTTCAATGGAACTGAAGCTTACAGCATCGACATCCACGGTGGAGGAGCAGACCTGCTTTTTCCCCACCATGAAAATGAAGCTGCACAGAGCCGCTGCGCCACAGGGCATGAGCTGGCAAAATACTGGATGCATAACGGTTTTGTCCAGATAGACGGTGAGAAGATGAGTAAGTCTCTTGGCAACAGCTTTTTTCTTAAAGATGCGCTTTCAGTCTATGACGGTGAAGTATTGCGTTTTTACCTCAACTCGGTGCACTACAGAAATGACTTCAACTTCTCAGAACAAGAGCTACAGGTAGCCAAAAAAAGACTCGACAAACTCTACAGACTCAAAAAACGCATAAGTCCCGGTACACCGTCAGAAGTAAACACTCTTTTCAAAAAAGAGCTGCTTGAAGCCATGGGCGATGACCTCAACATCTCCATAGTCCTGGCTATCATCGATGAAATGGTCGCCGCCACTAACGAAGCTCTCGATCTCAATCCGCAAAACAAAGCGCTCAAAAAAGAAGCTTTGGCAAACATCGCTTTTATAGATACTTTACTTGGTTTTGGCGGAAAAGAGCCGTTTTCATACTTCCAAATCGGAGTAGATGAAGCCCTTAAAATGAAGATTAAAACCATGCTGGAAGAACGAAGCGAAGCCAAAAAAGCCAAAGATTTTGCGCGTTCTGATGCCATTCGCGATGAACTAACTACTCTTGGTATCTCTATCATGGATACGGCAGAGGGTACACTCTGGGAGAAGGTATAAATGAAAACTTTTTTGAGCACAATACAAACACTTTTTACTTCTATACTCCTGGTTTTAGGCTTACATACAGCACTTTTTGCACCACTTTTTGCCACTGAAGCCGAAGAGTTTCCATTTATCGGACTGAACCTCTCTTATGACACCATCACCTTTAACGACCTCAACCAAAGCATCCCAAGTGACAATAAAACAAGCTTTGGTCTACACCTTGGCAAACAAACCCAAGCGTGGCGGACGGTGTTTTCCGTTGCAGGTAACAGTGACTACCAGACAGTTGCACTCGAAGTCGATAAAATACTCATAGACCAGCTCTTTGGCAGACCGGAAATCAGACCTTACCTGGGTGCGACTGTGGGCTACTTACACTACGAAGACATCTCTTTAGAGGGCGATAACGGATACTACTACGGCGGTAATTTTGGTTTTTTACTCTATGCAACCGACAGTATTGATGTCGATTTGAGCTATCACTATTATCAAGTCTCGGGGCTTGAACCGCTTGATGTGATGCGTGGGTTTGGTCTGAGTATTCACTACTTTTATTGATACTTGGCTATAATGCACTTTATTCACTTTGGAGAGCCATTTGTCATTTTTTTCATACCAAACTGTCAAAGATCTACTATTTAAACTTGACCCTGAAACAGCTCATAGCTTAGCAGGTATCTCACTTAGAACCCTCGCGCACTGTCCTACTTTTTTACGCCTGATTAAAGATCACTATTTTGTCACACATCCTTCACTCAAACAAACACTCTTTAACCGTACTTTTTTAAACCCCGTGGGACTAGGCGCAGGATTTGACAAAAACGGGCAATACATCACAGCTATGCCTGCCATAGGCTTTGGTTTTACCGAGATAGGCACTGTCACCCCCAAACCCCAAGACGGCAATGCCAAACCAAGACTTTTTAGACTGGTAGAAGACAATTCCATCCAAAATGCAATGGGGTTCAACAATAAAGGCAGCTTTTCAATGCTGCAGCGTTTGAAAAAACTCTACTTTTTAGACTACCCGGTGGGGATCAATATCGGCAAAAACAAGCTCACACCTGAAAATGAAGCCTTAAACGACTATGAACTGCTCTTTAAAGCGTTCAAAAACCATGGTGATTACATGGTCATCAATATCTCTTCACCCAACACCCCAGGGCTAAGAGATTTGCAAAATGAGTCATTTATCAACGCGGTTTTTGCTATGGCAAAAACCATTACCACTCAGCCTGTATTGCTCAAAATTGCCCCTGACATGTCACCCGATGACGCTGTTGCACTCTGCAAGGTTGCTATAGCTGCAGGTGCAGCAGGCATCATCGCTACCAATACTACTATAGACTACAGCCTCACACCCCACGCAAAAGAATTTGGCGGTATATCCGGTGCGTTGCTTAAAGACAAATCGTATGAACTCTTTAGGGCTCTAGGCGAAGCACTCTACGGCAAAACGCTGCTTGTCTCCGTAGGTGGCATAGACTCGGCTGAAGAAGCCTACAAACGCATAAAAGCCGGTGCCTCTTTGGTGCAGGTCTACTCTATGCTGGTCTATAAAGGTCCTGCGCTCATCAAAGAGATCAACGAAGGGCTCATCACCCTTTTACACAAAGACGGATACACACATATCAGCGAAGCAATAGGTGCAGACTGGAAATGACAGCATTATTCCGCCTTTTTCTCATACCCCTTACACTATTTCTATGCACAGGAGCACTCATGGCCAATTCATTGCCGGAACATTTTACCAAAACACTTAAAAACGGCATGCAAATCGTTGTCATCCCCATGGATAACGATTCAGGTGTTATCACCACAGATATCTACTACAAAGTAGGAAGCAGAAACGAAGTCATGGGCAAAAGCGGTATGGCACACATGTTGGAGCATCTCTCTTTTAAGTCTACAGACAAACTCAAAGAGGGTGAGTTTGACACCATCGTCAAAAGCCGAGGCGGGGTCAATAACGCCGCAACTGGGTTTGATAAAACGCACTACTTCATCAAAACAGCCTCAAAAAATCTTGCCCTCAGTCTTGATCTCTTTTCTGAACTGATGCACAATCTAAAGCTCACCGATGAAGAGTTTCAAAAAGAACGTGACGTAGTCGCGGAGGAAAGACGACTAAGAACAGACAACAACCCGATGGGCTATCTCTATTTCAGAGTTTTCAATACGCACTTTACCTACCACCCCTACCACTGGCTTCCTATTGGGTTTATGGAAGATATCCTCTCTTGGAAGATAGAAAATATCAGAGAATTTTACCAGCGTTATTATCAGCCCAGTAATGCCATCTTGGTGGTTGCAGGTGATATCAAACCAGAAGAAGTGTTTAAAGAAGCAGATACCTATTTTGGCAAGATTGAAAACAAACGGGACATCCCCAAAGTCATCGCGGTTGAGCCTAAAGTAGATGGTGCCAAAAGAGCGGTACTACATAAAGAAAGCAACACAGTTGATACCATCGCTATCACCTACTCCATCCCCAACTTTGAACATGAAGATCAGGTAGCACTTTCAGCCATCAGCCACATCTTAGGTTCAGGCAAAAGTTCACGTTTTGAAAAGACACTGGTCAATGAAAAACAACTCGTCAATCAAATTTACGGCTACAATATGGAACTGGCAGACCCAGGCGTGTTTCTCATCATGGCGATGTGTTCGCCGAACGCTTCAGTCGAAGAGGTAGAAAAAGAGATACTGCTAGAACTAGACAAGATCAAAAACGGTGATGTCACCCAAGAAGAACTGGACAAAGTCAAAATCAATACCAAGGCCGAATTTATCTATTCACTGGAAAGTTCAAGTTCCGTAGCTGGACTTTACGGAGACTTCTATGTCAGAGGCAACATCGAGCCACTGCTTGAATATGAAGACAAATTGGATAAAATGACACTCAAAGATATTCGTGACACTGCAACTAAGTATTTTGATCACAACTTTTCAACGACAGTCATACTGAAAAAAGATTAGGAAACCATATGAGCAATTACATTACGGGTGCGACCACTGCACTCATTACCCCGTTTAAAAACGGTACACTTGATGAAGCGACCTTTGCCAAACTCATCCAAAGACAAATTGACAACGGCATCGATGCAGTCTGCCCTGTAGGCACAACAGGAGAGAGCGCAACGCTGAGTTACGAAGAAGACAGAAGATGCATCGAGATAGCGGTAGAAGTCTGTAAAGGCACAAAAACCAAAGTCCTAGCAGGTGCAGGAAGCAATGCCACCCATGAAGCTGTCGAGATGGCAAAACACGCACAAAAAGCAGGAGCGGACGCGATTTTTTCCGTCAGCCCCTACTACAACAAGCCCAGTCAGGAAGGACTCTATCAGCATTACAAAACCATCGCTTCTGCGGTTGAGTTGCCGTTTATGCTTTACAACGTACCGGGACGTACCGGTGTGGACATTGCTGCAGATACCGTTAAAAGACTTTTTGATGATGTGCCAAACATCATGGGGATCAAAGAAGCGACAGGTTCTATCGAGCGTACGGTCGAACTTTTGGCCAAAATTCCTGAGCTGCATGTCTTCTCAGGAGACGATGCGATTGATTTTCCCATCATTGCAAGCGGGGGTAAAGGGATCACGTCAGTAACCTCAAACCTATTGCCTGATCTCAAAGCACAGCTTGCCCATGCAGCACTCGCAGGCGATTTTAAAACCGCCAAAGCACTCAATGATGAACTTTATGAGATTAACAAAGTGCTTTTTTGCGAAAGCAACCCTATCCCGATTAAAGCGGCGATGTACATTGCGGGGCTTATCGATAGACTGGAATACCGTCTTCCTCTGCTTGCGCCAAGTACAGAGAACATGAAAAAAATAGAAACCGTAATGAAAAAATACACCATAGTAGGAGCATAAAATGTCAGAAATGAAAGGTAAAACACTCGTTATAACGGGTGCAACCAAAGGGATAGGCAAAGCCGTTGCAGAAAAATTTGCCCAAAACGGTGTCAATATCGCCTTTACCTACAACTCCAACAAAGAAGCCGCCGATCAAATCGCATCGGACTTGAGTGCTCAATACGGAGTCAAAGCCAAAGCCTATCCGCTCAACATTTTAGAACTTGATGAGTTTAAAACTCTGTTTGAAGCCATCGATGAAGATTTTGACAGAGTAGATTTTTTTGTCTCCAACGCCATGATTTACGGTCGTTCCGTAGTAGGTGGGTATGGTAAATTTATGAAACTCAAACCCAGTAAAGGGCTTCAAAATATCTACACGGCAACCGTCGGTGCTTTTGTGCGCGGTTCACAAGAGGCTGCGGTGCGTATGGAAAAAGTAGGTGGTGGTTCGATCGTCACACTTTCATCCACGGGTAACCTGATCTACATCGAAAACTATGCGGGTCACGGTACCAATAAAGCAGCTGTTGAAGCCATGAGCCGTTATGCAGCAGTAGAACTGGGAGAAATGGGCATCAGGGTCAATGCGGTCTCAGGCGGGCCTATCGATACCGATGCACTCAAAGCATTTACTAACTACGAAGAGGTCAAAGCAGAGACCATCAAACGTTCAGCAGTCAACAGAATGGGAAGCCCTGAAGATCTTGCGGGTTCAGTCTATTTCTTGTGTACACCTGAGGCATCATGGATCACAGGTCAAACCCTCGTAGTCGATGGCGGTACAACATTCAGATAGACCATTCTACGTAAACTTCATCAATCACGCTTCAGCGTGTCCCTGTCACCACGAACACCCTTAAAAGCAAAGCGATTTGAGAGTGGTGACGCTTTTTTGCTTCGTTTTTTTCTAAAAAAAATGAAGAGAGAATCTACACCTCAATTGAAATATGAGGAAACAGAAGGAGTTAGAGGATGAATAAACAACAAATTTTCAATATCCCCAACATCTTAGCATTCATCCGTCTTCTTCTTGCACCAGTGATGTTTCTCTTTTTGGTCAATCAGGATGCTGCTATCTTTGAAGACATACACACTTCATGGCTCAACTACTTTGCAGCCTTTATCTTTGTTGTTGCTTCTGCTACAGACTTTTTTGACGGCTACATCGCACGTACCTTCAACCAAATCACCACACTGGGCAAAATACTCGACCCACTGGCAGACAAGATGCTCACCCTTGCAGGTTTTTTAGGGCTGATGATGTTAGGAAGTGCTTCACCATGGGCTATCTTTCTCATCTTGACACGTGAACTTTTCATCACGGGACTTAGGGTCTCGGCTGTCAGTCAGGGACTGGACATCGGTGCATCATGGATGGGTAAAGTCAAAACGGTTGTACAGATGATAGCCATCGGATTTTTACTCATGCAGTGGCCGGGTGGCACAGTTCTCTTGTGGCTGGCTGTTGCACTAACTCTCTACTCTGGCTATGAATATGTCAGAGATTTCTTCAAAAATACTTCAAAAATGCCAAATTGATTAAATTTTAATCAACTTTCTATTTATCTTTTGTTAATGTTTATGTTAGAATTTCCTTATCCAAATTAAAAATAAGGAAATTAACATGAAATTTACAACACTCAGTTTAGTAGCAACTCTTGCTATCAGTTCAGCATACGCAGGCGGAGATATCGTTCCGGTTACACCAGTTGCACCGGCACCGGTTGAGAGCATGACAACAGTTGGTGGGAAATTAACTGCTTACTACGTTACAAGTGACAACTCTGCTTTATATGATATGTTCAGTACAGAAGGTTCACAATTAGGTTTGTCTGCAACACTTGATGTTTCACACAAATTTACTGAAAATATCGTGGCAAACTTTTCTGCTATGGGTTATGCGAATACCAACCAAACAGAAATTTATGACTATCTATATGGCTTGACAGGATTCCAAAGCTACTTTGAAAGTGAACCAAACGGTGCAATTTTCAACATAGCTAACATCACAGCAACATTTGCCGACACAACATTTGTACTTGGTCGCCAATTCCTTGATACCCCAATGGTAGGCGGATTTGACTGGCTACTCTCACAAGGTTCATTTGAAGCATACACTGCTGTAAACACTTCATTTGAAAACATCACACTCGTTGGTTCATATATCAGAGAATACAGACGAATCAATACAGGTGACGAATGGGCAACACTGACAGATATCAATGATGGTAACAACTGGACAATTGGTGCAGCCTATGACAACAAAACGCTCTCTGGTAGCCTTTGGTACTACAATATTGATGTTGCAAACTATACACAAGTTTATGTAGATGGCGGATACAGTTTAGAAGTAGCTAAACTTGAAGCACAGTATGTGAATACAGACTGGGATTCTATGGATGCATCCAATGCTTATGGTGCAAAAATATCTGGTGAAGTATCAGGATTCTCACTCATGGGAGCGTATGCTTATATAGATGACATGCCTGTTGGCTACATAGAAAGAGACGGTCTTTATACCAGTTCATGGAACACACTAGGACTTTCAACAGGAGACACATTTAAAGTTGAAGCAGGAACAGAGTTCGCAGGTGTATCTGCTACGGCAAGTTATGCATATTATGCCTATGACAATAAAGTAGAGGAAGGGCAAGAAACAGATGTAATCCTAGGATATGGAATTACAGAGGCAGTTGATCTAAATGTTGTTTACACAAACACAGATTACGGTGATGGTGCTGGTGCCTATAATGCACTTGAAGTCTACGCAAACTACAAATTCTAATTTTTAACACATTCATTCTCCCAACTATATATATTATACGGTTGGGAGAAATTCTTATTTTAGCCTACCCAATCAAAATATTTTCCTTCTTATCGTTCCACTTGAACAATGAAATGAATCGCTCACTCTCCTACACACACCTCAAAAGAGTATTGATGTGAAATCAATCATCATCCTTCAATGTCTGATACAGATAGTCAAAAATTTCATCACTTTTTTTCAAAATACCAATATCATCGTGTTCATTGTTGCGAATGGCACTTAAAATGAGTTTTATCCCTTCTGCTTCTGGTGTCATATACTTTTCATCATTGAGATCAAGATTGTGGATAATTTTGGCAATATGATGCACTCTATTATCTTCTATTGAAAATGCGTGCATCAACACTTCAAAAGTGCATAGATCACCTGTATGGGTAAATGTTGCACGATCCATATCATAGGTTATAATATCTTTGATGGATTCATCGACAGTAGAAGCAAAAATAAAATGGGCTTCAGGATCGATAAATCTACGAATGAGCCATGCCGATGCCATTCGATCTACAAACGGTCCGGGACGTGTTTGCCATTTTTTTCTTTTATAGTCATCCTTATTGCAAAGTGAGACGATAGGTTTTAAGGCAGTAGACTCAAATGATACTTGAATTGATTGAATGGCTTTTTTTAGCATATCTCCTTTAGGAGAGTGAAAAAAATCTATGGCATGCAAGGCTTCAAAATCACGAACGATTTTTTTTAATATCATTCGTGACTCATGCTCTTTCTCTCTGTCGATACTAAAAACAGCAATCCTTTTTTCTACTTCAGCATAGGATTCTTCTGCTTGATTTTTAAAAAGAGTAACAATTTCACTGTTTTTCAGCCTCTCAATCTTTTCTATTACGACAAAGTGCATATCTCCCCCAAGCGTCTTAATCTCTTGGGAAAGCCATTGAAACAGTTCATATCGATCTTCACTATAGGGGAGAAGATAGACGCCATCCTTAAGTGACAAAGTCCCTTCTTTTTGAAGTCTACGATAAATCCTCAAACGGTTTCGTTCTGGCTTTGAAGGCATCGAATAAAACATTAAAATCCATGTTGGCTTCATTTGGCTCCTTTATTTTGCCCATTTGTTCATTCCCCATTTGGTCAGGGACTCATCAGCCCACTCGACATTTTTATCTTTATGACAGTTATTGCACGCATTGGGAACATTATATTTTTTTGTCTCTTGTGGTGTTATAAATCCAAAAATATGGGTACGTACCGTTAACGGTGATTCTTTGAGATGTCTGCCTGTTTTAGGCATATGACACTCGATACAGCTTGATCCTTTTGAGTCTGCTTTGTGATGGGTATGCTCCTCAATGGTATTCTGATGAGGCCCGATGGGTGAACCAAGAGTATGGCATTTCATACACGACGCATCTCCAGCGGGCTTGGTTGTTGTGTTGCTTAGTGCATGTGGGTCATGGCAGTTGATACACGTAATGCCGTGTTTGTACATCATTGATTTGACAAATTCATTTCCTTGGGTCCGGTTTTTTTTACCCACACCGTTACCGTAGAATTCATCAGTCTCCTTGTGATCAAATGGCGCTTTTGTTTTATATTCACCAAGTGGTTTTCCTGGCTCATATCCTTTTGGATAATCACGAACATCTCCAAAAAGTGCTGCCATACTGGTATGTTCTAAACGTTTGTCACGGTTACGCATATGGCACTGCAAGCATGTTTCGGTTGAGCGCTTTGGGTCTACGTTGCTGGCTTTGTAAATCTGATTGTTTTCAGGGTCTTGTACGTGATTGCTTCCTGGACCATGACACGATTCACAGGAAATCGCTGGTTCAACTCGTTTTTCTTTGCTCATATAACCCGTAAAATGACAGCCGTCACATGTTTTAGAGGTTCCTACTTTGCTACTGTTTTGCTCAAATCCAGCCTCATACCAATCTTTGTATGATTTGTAGGGGAGCCATTGTTTGGTTTCAGTGTTCCATTGAAAATTACCAATCACATAATCCATTGACCCGTTAATCTCTTTTTTCATCATGTAACGTTGTTTGAATTTACCGCCGATGGTGTAGACAATATCTTCTTTTTTGAAGTCGGCTTCAGCAGGGAGGCTTGAGAAATTAGCAACGATTGCTTCAGGGTCTTTTTTGATATCTTGAATCATTTTAGAATGATATGATTCTTTCCACGGATTAAACTCATCTTCGTGACATTTCTTGCATTTATCAGATCCTACATAAGAGGCTGTTTTTTGGGACAAGGGTTGCATATCAGCATTTTCTGGCACTTGATTTTTACTGAGTTGCTCAATAAATGGGATGATTTTCCCATGTTCTTGGTACATTTTGTATCCAAAAGCAGTGAGTCCTATCATCGAACAGATTATCGCACCCCAAATGATTTTTTTACGCATGTTTTTCCTTATTAAAAAAGTAGTTGTAGTCCTATAAAAAAGAAGGCTGGTTTAAGAGCAGAAGATGTTACAACTTCTTTTCCCACTGAGAATAACCAGCTGACATTCGGTTTTAAGGCATAAGTGAATCCACCATAAAGGTTATAAATTCATCGTTACCGTTGGTTTGCACGCTACGATAGAGTTCAGCCAATAGCTCCACCTTGTCAGTATAACGATATCCAATCAGAAACCCGGAATTCAGATAGTTTTTATCGTGCGCGACAGCCAAGTAGCCTAACTCCGCGGTTACCGCGATAGAGTTAAACTGTTTGTTCATTTGAACAGGAAAGTAAAAAGCCTCTTCAATATCAGCAAGTCCGTTATCTAAATTCTTTTTAATAGGTGCAAATGAGTATTGGGGATAAACAGAAAAAGATAACATATCTTCTTCATAAAATCTCCATTTGACACCTATTTTGGCATTACCTATTCCATTGTCTTTCGTTTCATCCTCGTGAGTTAGTTGTATGTAAGATGTTTCAGCTTTTAATTGAATGGTATCTCCTACGCCATAATTGAGATCCATACTTGGTGCTTCATATCGGCTGGAAACATCTGGATATTCACCTTTGTAAGCGATATTTAGCTCCCAGTTTCCATTTCCTGGAGTTCCCGTTCCATCCGTCATCATAGGAGGTCCACCAGCGGAGAATAACAAAGAGCCCAACAGTATCAAAAGCAAAGCAATTTTTATAGACATTATTTGCCTAATTATTCATTTTAACAATATAATCATATAGATGATATAGTTGTTACAAAATAATAACGATTTAAAATTATAGTGGGCTTAAAAGTTTATTTCAAAACCAAGGGGTAAATTAATGTTCAATAAAATATTTTAACCTGTAAGTGATTTTGCTACCTCTAAAACTGTTATTTTAAATTCATTAAAAGCAGAATCTTAAGTAGATCGTTGCTCTTTATGAACTCTCTCAAGGGAATTAATGAGGGTTATTTTCATCTTGGTAGAGTCCTGCCGAGAGAGACTTTGTGACTATTTTGGGAATGTATAGGGTCAAGAAATGGGTCAAACTTGTGACTTTTGAGATAATCTATAATCTCCTTTTGGTTATTGAATGCATCAACAATCATGTTCTTTGTGACGCATCTATTTTTCACTAACCCAAAGCCTTATTTTTCAAACTTTTTTATTTCTCTTATGTTTATTTAATCTTTTTTGCAACGCATTTGCTTCTTGCGTCCCAGAAACCAATAAACAATCCCTCCGCCAAGAAGCAATCCGCCCAGCACCTGAAACCATGCGCTCAGCAAGATAGTTTTATGGACAATAGTATTATGCATCTCGTTGTCTATTTTCACCCCTGCAAACTTTGCTGTATGGACCATAAGCGATACGGCTAGATCTTCATCTGGCATCTCTTTGTGGCAACTCAGACAAGCACCGCTTCTATCAAGCTTTGCTCTTGTCTCATTATCAAGTGCCTGTGAAAGTTTCCAATGGTTCCCTAAAGTTTGCACCTGTGTACCGTTTTCATCTATCATCACCGAGAAATCGTGTTTAAGATTCGGTATGGCAGGGATCTGCTCGTCTACCTGTGAAGGCAAAAGGGTTTTATCAGCTCGCATCAAGTCCACAATGGTGGTTTTGCTTTGGTCTGCAAAATATTTTCCTCCATTTATACCGCGTCCCATAGCCTTAAGACTGCTGTGACAACTTTCA
This sequence comes from Sulfurovum sp., assembly GCA_011391015.1. GTDB lineage: Bacteria > Campylobacterota > Campylobacteria > Campylobacterales > Sulfurovaceae > Sulfurovum. The sequence goes on along the minus strand of JAABRH010000001.1, from coordinate 65,106 downwards.
CAGGTTCGGGAAGCTTTACTTACCGTGTGGGGTTGCACAGGAGACATAGTAATTGAATTAATACCTTCATTGCCGGCACCCTCCACATTTGGTATCTTAAAGATATGATTCTGAAGCAGAGCATTACCCTCTTTACCTATGACGGTAAGGACGACTTGACAACCCGGTATTGTTGGAGAGATACGTCCTTCTCCATTCTGACTCAGTGCCGGGTCTTCCCATCTCAAGTAGGATCTCGTTTCTGTTACCTGTCCGTCAACCAGAAAATCCTTGAGTGTTTCCACATCTCCTGTTTTGCCATTGACATGATGCTTTGAGGCTTCCAAAAAATCAGGGTTTTGTTTTCCACCGGAGTAGTCCACTTTGACATGACAGCCATAACACTGAGGCGCCCATGTCGCATGGCAGGTGTAACATTCCAACTTGTCTGTATGTCCTTGGATTTGATCCATGGCAATCAAACCTTCCTGCGAAATTTTATGCTCTTTTTTAAGTGTTTTAAGAGGAGAAAGGGTGATATCTTTACCCGAAGACAGGTGCATCACAATTTTGTCGCCTTTTCGTACTGCCTTGGTCAGCGGATTGCCCCTAGCAGAAAGCAAAAATCCGTCTCCTGTGTCATCTGGGATAGACCCTTGTCTCAAATATGCTGCCAAAGTATGCGTTGTGCCTCTGGCTTTGCCTTCTTTGGGTTTAGTAGCAAACTCATCGCTATATCCCAAAGGAAGCTCCCATGGATATTTGGTCGTTGTACCGTGGCAGTCTTGGCATTCTACTTCTACGGCACCTAAGTTTGCTCCTCTGAAAAACCCATCACCATGCATATCATTGGTAGTGTGACAGTCTTGGCATAGCATACCTTTGGAATAATGTATATCTTCGGTTAAATGCATATAGCGTTTTGTATGAAGCTGGGGCTGCTCTTTTCCCTTATTGTCAAAAGTACCCTCATATTCTGTTTCCATCAATCCCTGATAACTCACTCCGATGCGCTTGCCTCTGTTGTGGCAAGTGGTACAGGTTTCTACAGGAATGCCCGAATAGTTAATGTCATGGACGTTTACTTTCACTTCACGAGAAGACTGTATGGCATGCACCAGCATATGTCCGCCTTCTTTTTTCGAAATACTTTTATCGCCCCCCTCATAAAACCCTTCATTTGAGTATGGAACATGACAAGATGCACACCCTATGCCTCTAAAGTCTCCACGTTTCTCACGACCTTTTCCTCCTGTATGACAACGCAGGCACTCCTGTCTAAGATAGGTATAGACAGAGAGTGTAGGGTCTTTTTCTACTTCTTCTGCCGTAGGTGCTGCAGGAAGTGCTTTGGTTTCTTTTAAAAAGCCTTGTGGCTCTAGCGCGGCAAGTTCATCCATATATTTTTGGTATTTTTTTGTACCCAGACGCTCATGTGGGTCAGGAGATTTTCCTCCAAAATTTGTATAGGTATGCTTATACCCCTCTTTTGCACCAAAACCCCAGAGTGCACCATGTATCTTGCCTTGCTCTGTCGCCATAAGATTGTTTTCTTGGGTAGCAACCTGATTGGCATGGCACATCCCACAGGTATTTTTGTTGATCATTGGACTTGCAGGATAGGGGTAATATGCCTTGGGTCCTTCATGCGTTTCAAAATATTTAGGTGTGCCGCTATGTGCATCCTCTTTCTTTTTTGCTTCAGGATTACCGCCATGACAAATCACACAGTCATTGCCTTTGATGTCTGCTTCTTCTGCTTTTTGCAAAATTGCCTGCATCATCTCTGAGTTTTTATCGCGGATATCTTCTATGCCCTCGTGACAAATAATGCACGAATTCTCCACTATGGAAAAAGAAAAACTCAGAAATACTCCTAGCAAAACTATGATTCGTATCATGCCCACAACCCTTAGCCCATTTAGTTTATAGGGGACTATTATACCTTTTAAAAATAATTCATACTAACTTTACACCACCAACCCGGATCGCAAATGCAACACCTCATAAGAATTGGTCTTGTCGTTCATTTTGCATAAAATGCTTCGCAAGAAATTTTATATCCAAGTATCTTATTGATCTTTAATTAAGTTTATTTTCAATGCACTTGGCCTACTCCATGTATAAATTCTTTATCGAACTTCTTTTGGAAAAATGGAGATCTTTAAAGTCTATATATACGCGAATTTTAAAAATAATAGTAGTCTAGATGATATGCTTTTCATTATAAAATATTCTATATAGCATGTTTTAAATACTTGGTTGCATATTAATGGTCTCGGAGCATCGCTACATCGAGGAACCTTATAAAATATGTTAGATTACCAGGATTTAAAGCGATAAAATCCAAAAAGCTATAATTATCCATTTCAAAAAATTGAGCTTATTACTCAAATCAGCATAGCAGAACATATGGAAGCACTCTTAGGGCTTTATTTTTGCAGCAAGCCTAACTTACTACAACATCCCCAAAAAAAAGTTCACGATTCTCCTCAAAGTTTTCTACAAGGGTAGTAAAGCACCCTCCTAATTCTCTTATGGTTTCAATATTGGGTTCTATATAAATTTTATTTCCCTTTTTCTCCATCGTGACAATATTGGCTTCACGTAATTCTTTTAAATGTTTTGAAATGGTTGGTAAAGAAAAATTAAAATGTTCAGCAATGGTACTTACGCACGTAGCATGTGAACTGACTGTGACATTGGGATCTTTTTTATCCAATGAACATGTGTAGCCACCTGTAAATACATTTTTAAAAATTAAAAAACGTGTTTCATTTCCCAGTGCTTTAAAGATTTTAATCTTTTGGTGCATATCCAACATGATCATCCTTGACATTTTATTTAGTTTATTATAGCATAACAACAAGTATTTAGCTAAATGCCTAATTTGTTAAAAAGGAAATATATATATGCTAGAGACGCTAATGAAGCTTTTACTCAGTAAAAAGAAGTTGTTTGAGATGATGACTTACAGGGTTGAAAGCACAAAAGAGATATCTGAGGTAGTGAGTGCAGTTGAATCTGCGTGTGTAAAATATAATTTTGCTCTTTTGCACCATTATGTGTATCATGAAGTAGTTAAAGATAAAGGCTTTCCCATTAACAAGAAAGTATATATTTATGAGGTTTGTCAAGCCAAAGTTGCAGCACTGGTTTTAACAGAAGAGACACAATTTGCGCCTTTTATGCCATGTCGTGTTGCCATCTATGAAGATGAATCCAATGTAGTTATTTCAACACAAAATATGCAAATGATTCTGGATACACTAGATAAAAAATCCGAACTTTATGCGCAGACAAATACATTGTTCAACACATTAAAATCACTCACGAAGGAGATAAAATAATGATAACGATCATACTAAACCACCATCCGTATGACGGTTCAGACGTAACATGGAATGCACTTCGTTTGGCTTCGACTCTACACAAAAATGGTGAGAAGGTAAACATTTTTTTAATGAATGATGCCGTTGATCTTGCTAGGGATAAAATGAGTAAGCCTGAAAGCTATGACCATGATTTGGTCGCTATACTTAAAAATATGTATGAAACTGGTGTGTCATTGCAGGTTTGCGGTACATGTAATGCACGGTGTGGATTATATAAAAATGAGCCTTATTTCGATGAGAGTATATCTTCAACAATGCAAGTACTTTCTGACTGGGTAAGCCAAAGTAAACAAGTTTTAACATTTTAGTTATGGATTAATAGGCCTTAAAATTTATAGGGCAATTCTGGTCATAAAACGAGAGAATTATAGTTTTTTAGCTTGTAAAATATTTAGGGTAGTTAGGTCGCATGGGGGGAAGAGTTTAGCGTTTTTTTATTTTAATTTTTGGGTTAAGAGATGCAAAATATTATCACCAACAAACATATGAGTCGGAGGTCGGATTGCAATAAGGGTCCATACATAAAGGCTTTGTATATATTTTTAAAATGCTATGGGTCTTTTTTCAGGTCTTGTATTGAAAAAAAGAAGGGAAAATATTACGAGAAAAAACCTTATAAAATTATATATTTTATAAGGTTTCATGTATTTATTTAAACATCACTATTTCAAACTTTTTCTCGAGTGGATTTCCTTTATAAACAATATCTATTCAAGGTCTTCACTCATTACTTTCATTTGATAAACCGTTTTACAACAATATTATTGATATTAGAGTTTTTTACTTTTCATTAAAAATGCAGTGTCATCAAGCAATTCGTAAATAGTACTTTTCTCTTCATCGGTTAATGATGCATCTTTAAGTAAGTCCATCTTTCCTATAGCATCCAATATACGTGTCTTAGCTGTGATATATGCATCCTTTCCTTCTGGACTCAATGCTTCTAACCTATTGTGATTTTCTTCAGTCATGCCATAACTCCTATTTTTAAGATACTCTATTATGCCAAAACTAAAATATGATATACATGGGTATATTTCCCTATGGGTATGAAAGGAAATTATTCAATTAATTTTAGCAGTGTTTACAAATGCAACTCGGAAATAAAAAGCTCATAAAGTTATATATTTTCTAAGGTTTTGTAAACAGGACATTTTGTCTGTTATTGCCAGAAATCAACAAATAACAGAACACTTTGTCCAAATAATTGCTATTTACAGCCTAAAAGGACATAAGTAATTATTGTAATCCTATGAAAAACTAGAAAAATATACAAATTCTACCTATTTTCATTAATATGAAGACATATTTGATATACTCTTAATGCTGAAATATCGTAATAAAAGGACATTGTGTTCCCTGAATAAATAGTTGGCCAAGAAAATAATGACCCATTTCACACGCAATCTAGTCAGTCACCTGAATCCACTCCCAGGGCTCCCGAATCCCTCCCGCCAAAGGTCGCCGCAATGACTGTAAAACCTGAAAACAAGCCGCTGATAGGCATGCTCGCAGCCTTGGTCTACATCGCCATCATGGGCGTGGGTATGATATACATGGGCCATCAGGGGATCGTCTACGGATCTCCTGAAATGTTCGATACGTTCTGGCCGATATTGATACTTCTCAATATCATCAACGTCGTCTTCGTGATCCTTTTTTTCGGCTGGCGCAACGCAGGTTTCGGCAAGCTCAATGCAACACGGCTGGTCTGGCTCGCGCCGTTCGTGGTGTTTTTGCTCTACAAATGGGTTGTGAGCCTCGAGGCCATGTCTGCCTTTCCTTTCAGCAGCCCGAACTGGAGCACCTTTGCTTTCTTCGGCTTCGTGACATTGCTGATTGGGACTGGCGAGGAACTGGCCTTCCGCGGAATCCTCCTACATTCGTTCCTCGGTGAACAATCGAGTCGGACGCGGGTCGCGCTTGCCATGTTTGCCAGTGCCGTTGGTTTCGCGCTCCTGCACTCCGTCAATGTCTTCGGCGGGGAGCCCTTGCCCGACGTGCTTCAGCAGCTGGGTTACACATTCCGGTGGGGCATGTTGTTCGCGCCATTGATGCTGCACCTGCGGAACATTATTCCGCTGATGATTGTCCATTGGTTGTGGGACTTCGTGCAGTTCTCAACATTGATCTCTGGGGACCTTGCAATTGTGGCGCATGATTACATTCAGGGCCCCATCGAGATCATGACCGCCCTTGTTCTGTGGTATGTGGTGCTCAAGAACGTGGGCAAAGGGGACTTAGCGAATGTGTAACGACAACCCATTTCCCAGCCCTCCAGTCCTCTCATGAGCTTTCCAGCAGCCTTCACACTTCTCGGATCGAAACGGTGTCGGAGTAGCGAAAACTTCCAACTGCGAGGTCAAGAGAATCGCCTCGGACTACTTTACCGACACATAATCAAAGAGGCCAACAAGACGCTCCATCCAACGGCGGGTAACACTCCAGTTTGAATTCGGGCTTCCCTCCCCGCCGTGGATGAGCTAGACGTTACGCACTTTTTATTCCCTAAAAATGAAAACCTTATAATCTAACATATTTTATAAGGTTATTTGCTGTAGCGACGTTTTTGGGCCACAACTATGTACCTTTCAATAAAAAACCTTATAAAATGTTCCAAATAGGAGGTTTTTATAAGGAAAACTATCAAATGAAACGTGGTCTAAAAAGCATATAAATAAATGCTTCTCTTACATGAGCATAGACAATTAATTGTGATACAATTCTTATCTATAGGTTGACACAAAACTCTGAACAACTCTACTCCAACAGAAGAGGCAACTATTTTTGTGATCATTCCAACTCCTCTATCTCAATATCTCTTTGACTTGATCTCATCTTTGTATTCTTGAACTGCCTTTGACAGCTCAAATGCCTATTCTCCATTCCCTAAATACTCATTTTTTCACTCTTATGTGATAACTTTTTTCTAAAATAACACCATAAAGTATAAAAATAATAATTTATATTTGTTTTCTTGACGAAAATCAAGTTCATGTTTCAACTATGCAGTCATAATACTTTTATGTCCTAGAATTGTCTACTAATATTCTTTGGCGAATAAATAACCAACAGGAGTCTGAAATGAAACAAGCAGTACTACTTTCAATATTGGCATCAACTATGATAATGGCAGAAGGAGAAATTACTGCTGTTGAACCAGTTGCAGAAACAAAGAGTACTTCAGATATTGAGATTTTTAACAATATAAAATTTAATGGAGAATTGCGTCCACGTTATGAGAATGCAGATGACAGTGTGAATGATGTAGCCAATGCGATGACTGCACGATTTGCCCTCTCTACTGCAGCAGGTTTGGCTGACATTGAAGGACTAAGTGTATTTGGACAAATCATCGCTGTGACAAACTTCGATTATGATGAGTATGCACCAGAGCAAGCGGGGTATGCAACTATAGCAGACCCTGAAAATGCGCGTGTTACACAAGCGTATTTGGATTATAAAATAGATAAAACACTTTTTAGACTGGGTCGACAAATGGTAAATCTTGATGATGAACGTTTTGTAGGGGCTGTAGACTGGAGACAGATGCCTCAAACCTTTATGGGATATACGGTAAACAATACCTCCATAGAAAACCTAGGGTTGATGGCATCATATGTCACTGATCGCTACGGGATTACCGAAGCGCTTTCAAGCGGTACTGAAACCGCACTGCTTCATGCTGACTATCAGGCAATACAGGAACTTAAACTTACCGGGTATGGGTATTTAATCGGGTCAAGCAGTAATACTTATGGACTTATGGCTTCAGGAAAAGCAGGTATGGTCAATTATATCGCTGAAGCAGCAACACAGCAAGATGCAACAATGGAATATGAAACTATGGGCAAACCTTCAGTAGATGCCATGTACTACCGTGTAGATGTGGGTACAGTCTACAACGGGTTTATCTTTGGTGTTGCGTATGAGTCATTGGGTGAAGCAGAAGATAACAGTCATGGATTTACCACACCGCTTGCAACGCTGCACAAATGGCAAGGATTTGCTGATGTTTTCTTGGGCTACACAGCCGGAAGCACAAAATTTGGTTTAAATGACGCCTATGCAAAGATTGGTTATGCTGATCCGAAATACGGTAAAATACTTGGGTTCTATCATGACTTCAGTGCGAAGGAGTCTTTAGCAAACACTGTAGATGATGCCGGAAGTGAATTCGATCTACTTTATACTTATGACTTTTCAGCAAAGTTAAATTTCTTGGCAAAAGCTGCCTTTTTCTCTGGTGAGTCTAACTCTGTTATCTCAGCAGCACAGAATGACGTACAAAGATATTGGGTTCAGTTGGATTATAAGTTTTAAATCCGGTTCTCTTTAGCGCTACCCTTTTGGGTAGCTGCATAAGTGCAAACCGGTATCCTAGTCCTTAACGGAAATTGTAAAGAGATTATTTAACTTTTAGAATGAAAGTGTAAATCTATGAGTTTCTTCAGTACTTCTATCACTTCATCATCATCACTTAAAGATTCTACTATGGAGTGCATACAAGCCTCATATTCATCAAACCCTTTTACGATTAGTTTTGCAGCATAAACAAGTAATCTTGTTGAAACTGCTTCTTCAATTTCGTTGTCGTTTAGTTTGCGAATTTCCCCTGCAATCTCTACAAGCTTTTGAGCTATGTCAGCATTAACCCCACTCTCTTTTATGATGATTTCTTTTTCAATATCAGCATTAGGATAAGTAAAACTAAGTGAGATAAAACGTTGTTTTGTACTGGGTTTCATGCCTTTAAGTACATTTTGATACCCTGGATTATAGGAGACCACCAGCATAAAATCCGGATGTGCTTCTATCAATTCACCTGTTCTGTCAATAGGCAATACTCTTCTGTAATCCGCCAAAGAGTGCAATACAACAGTTGTATCTTTTCTCGCTTCTATAATCTCATCAAGGTAACAGATACCGCCATCTCGCACAGCCTTTGTGAGTGGTCCATCTTGCCAGAAAGTCCCACCTTCATCAATAAGGTGACGTCCTACCAAATCAGCAGCACTTAAATCATCATGGCATACTACCGTATAAACTTTACGGCCAAGTTTTTCACCCATAGCTTCTATAAATCTTGTTTTACCACATCCAGTTGGACCTTTAATTAAGATGGGTAAATGCATTGAAGCGGCTGCTTCAAAAAGTTCAACTTCATTTGCGTGTTCTTTGTAATATATTTTTGACATTATTTTTCCTTATTTGGTTAAACTCATATATATTTCTGGTAGAATTTTCGGTAATTTTTTAGAATCTCTTACAACAACATACCCATTTTTTCCGAACAAGTATGATAGATAATCTTTAGCTTCTATGTCTATCGTGATACAAAATGGCACCAGCCCCAATTTTTTAGCTTCCAGTATCGCTTTTTTTGTATCTTCTATCCCATACCTGCCGTCATATCGATCAACATCATTTGGCTTACCATCACTGATGATCAAAAGTAATTTATTGAGGCTTTGTTGTTTGTTGAGAATTTTTGAGCTTTCTCTTATAGCTGCCCCCAAACGGGTATAATAACCCGGTTTTATATTATCTATTTTTCCACGAACATAGTCAGAGTACTTCTCTTTAAAGTTTTTGATGATATGGAACCGTACATTCGTATTCTTTAGTGATGAAAAAGCATATATGGCAAATCTGTCTTCTAGATATTCAAGTGATTCTGAAAATACCATCAGTGAATCTTTTATGGCATCTATGACTCTTATTTCTTGTGTAATTGCTGCTTCAGTTGAAAGTGAGATATCAGCTAAAATAAGTGTAGACATGTCTCGCATCTTTCGCTCAAAATTTGTATAAAATTTTTGATGATGCCCTGATTTGTTTTGATGACCTTTATACTCTATCCATGTATCTAAATTTAGCTCATCTCCATAAGGAAGATTTGTATTTTTAATGCGGTCCAACTGCATCAGATCAAGTTCTGCCTGAATTTTTTTGTATATTTTCTTTAAATGCAAGGGAAAGGCTACAGGTTCTATATTGGTTGTGATCAGTGGTTTGATGCAAACATAGTGCTTTAGATATTTGTCTTTTGAATAATCCCATTCATCTATAAAATATCCTTTTCCTATCGGGTACTCCTCTTTAGAGTTGGAAGAAATATCCAGATCCATTTTCAGCCTTGCATTTAAATTTGCTTTTTTTTGCCCTAATGTAATCTCATCTAAATCTTCAGCATTGTATAACGCATCTTCATCAAAACTGTCATCCTCACTTCTGTCCACATTGACCTGCTCCATAATGCTCATCAAGGCATCGGGTAAAAAGGCCAATAAACCATCGGTCTGTTTTTTATCATCTATTTGACTGGCTTGTTTTTTCATCTTGAGCGTATCTATTTTTTCTGTTTGATTATTGCCTCGTACGGGTTCGTCTTTATCATCAAACTCACTATACTTTTTTTTAGAAGACAGTGGCGGATAAAGCCATAATGGAAATGGATACAAATCCAAATGCTCAAGATAATCTTCATCTGTTAAATTTTCTCCATCTAAAGACTTAACAAATGACAATTTTTCATTTTTTTCTATGAGTTGGTCAACTGCTTTCTTATAAAAAGCTATAAACCCTGGATATCTATTGAGTAACTCCGAAGAGGCATGAAAGTTTTTTTCAACTAAATTTCCTCTGTATCTATCAAATCTTGTAGCCATCGCAACAAGCCAGATATACATCATACTATTTTGTTCATGTGAGTCAAAATAAGCCAAAGAGGAAGGAAGGTATACACCTGTTTCATCTTGCCAGGCAAGAAAAAATATCTTGCCTGAACCTGATATTTTTTGAAGCAGCGTACGAGAAGTGTCGATAAATCGTTTATCTGTGACATGTAACTCTTTTCCGTTTTCACCGCCCAAAAGACGATAAAAAATGTTTAGAACTTTACTTTTATCTTCAAAAAACACTCTTTTGTCTTCATACGCCGTATTTGTTTTTTTTGTTAAAACATGATTCCAAATTTTGCCTATGGATTCTTCAAATTCCAACATATGCTATTTAACACCTTCTTCTTTTACAAAAAAACTATAAAAATAGGTTAGTAGCCCAAGCAGTGTCAAAAGTCCAAAACCTAAACGCACCACATACACAGGAACTATCTCTGCTTGTGTTTCCATAAAACCTAAAGCATCTACCCCTACACGCTGTATAAAGACTTGCATAGTTCCAGCAATCACCAATGCCAGAGAAATACCAAGCATACCGATAACCATCATCCAAAAACTTCTGCGTTCAACTGCCTGTGCTTTTACTCCATTTCCATGTAAACGCCCTCGCATAATCGGCATAGCATAAGAGATAATCGTAAATAAAATCATGATATAAGCACCAAAAAATGACAAGTGACCATGTGCCGCGGTGAGTTGTGTACCATGGGTAAAATAATTCACAGGAGCCAATGTATGGAGGAAACCCAACACACCTGCACCCAAAAATGCGATAATGGCTGTACCTTTTGCCCATGTCAGTGCAATTTTATTATCATGGTCAATTCTTCTTTGTTTTTCCATAGCAAACGCATAAAGAATCATCAAGAAAAAAGGTAGCGGCTCAACAGCAGAGGCGATAGAACCTATCCATAGCCAATATCCCGGTGTACCGATATAGAAAAAGTGGTGACCTGTACCAACAATACCGGATATGAGTGTCATTGCGATGATGAGATACAACCATTTATCAATATGCTCACGGTCTACACCTGTTACCTTAATCAGTACAAATGCCAAAATCGCTCCAAGAATCAATTCCCAAACACCTTCAACCCATAAGTGAACCACATACCACCAGAAAAATTTGTCAAGCACCAAGTTATCGGGCACGTAAAATGCAAACAGAAAAAATACAGCAAGTCCTAAAAGCCCTGTAAGCAAAACAACCGTAATGACCGTTTTACGACCTTTTAGTACTGTCATTCCGATATTCAAGATGAATGCTAACGCTACAATAACAATACCTATTTTAGTGATGGTCGGCTGTTCGAGAAACTCTCTGCCCATTGTAGGCAAAATGTTATTATAGGTAATCTCTGTCAGGGTTGCATAGGGAACAAGCAAATACCCTAAAATCGTTGCAACACCGGCAAAAGCAAATACCCAAAATGTGATTTTAGCAAGCCAAGGACTCCACAATTCCCTCTCACTCTCTTCAGGAACAAGATAATAAGTAGCGCCCATAAATCCGAATAGTATAAGAACTATGAGTAAATTCGTGTGAACCATACGAGCCACGTTAAAGGGGATCTCTGGGAATAGAAAATCACCGGCGACATACTGAGTACCTAAAATCAAACCAAAAAGTACTTCTCCAGCAAGAAGCACTAATGCAAAAATAAAATATGGTTTTGCGACCATTTGTGAACTGTATTTCATGGATTTATCCTTCTATATTTGGTGGCCATTCATTATCATCTATTTTAGATGTCCAGATTAGGAAGTTAGAGATATCATCCACTTCTTTATCACTTAGATTAAACTGTGGCATTTTTCTTCTGTTAGGCACATCCATAGGTTGAGATGCCATCCAGCTCTTCATGTATGCCTTGAAACTTTCCTCATTTCCGCCTCCTCGCCTTTCAAAAACATTTGCAAGTTCCGGTGCATAATACGCCCCTTCTCCCATAATCGTATGACAGCCGACACAGTTATTTTTTTCCCATAAATGCTTTCCATGGGCAACAGACTCGGTAATATTCTCAGATTTAGAGAGTTTGGGTACCTGCCCTACCGTATCCATCGTGAGACCTGCAAACACTAAAATGGCAAAAACTCCTCCACCAAAGTAGATATTTCTAGCCATATTTTTTGTAATACGTTCACTCATATCATTACTCCTTTTTTAAATTCTACCTTTAAGTAGTATTTTGTATTGTATCTCTAAATATTTTAATTCTACCTTTAAGTAGTAATTAAAATATTTTTGTATACTATTGGAAAATTTACTATGAAAGAGGCTTTGATGCAATTACTGAATTCGTCAAAATATGCCATACGGATTTTGGGTTATATTGCTAATCATGAAACACAGCAACTTTGTAGTGCAAAAGAACTATCAGAAACACTAACTATTCCCTATAAATTTTTAACCAAAATCATGATGAAGCTGGTAAATGCAGACCTTATTATCTCGATTCGAGGAAGGGACGGCGGATATAAACTTGCCAAACCTGCTTCAAGTATCACCATCATAGAAATCTTAAACCACTTTAATGAGTTTTCTGAGCAAAAACAATGTATTTTGGGGATTGGACTCTGTGATAGTAGAAAAAAATGTGCCTTACATGACCAATGGGTAAAACCCAAAAATATGATCAAAAAAATGTTTGAAACTACAACACTTGAAGATATCAGCAGTGACAACTTCAAACAATAAAGATCCACAACCAATACCTAAAAGCATTCTGCCTCCGGGTGATTTTGCTATTTGGATTATCATCTATGTGGAGTTGGTTACTTTTGCAGGACTCTTCATAGGTTATGCATTTGCTAGAAGAGGTGATGTGGAACTCTTTAATCAGTCTCAGCTTATGTTAGATCAAAGATCTGGTTTTATCAATACATTGATACTCATTACAAGTAGTTATTTCCTCGTTAAAGCTATACATATAATCAAAACTTCCGATAATGAAAAAACTTCTATTATGGCATCAAGGTGGATCTTGGCAGCCATGGTATTGGGCAGTAGCTTTATTGTGTTTAAAACTATAGAATTTTCAGATAAATTTGAACAAGGGATCACTCTCAGTACCAATACATTTTTTATGTTCTATATTATCCTCACCGTATTTCATTTTATGCATGTACTTTTAGGACTTATCATACTTTATAACGTGTATAAAAAAACAAAAATAGGTGGCTATAGTACAAAAGATCACAGCGGTATGGAAACAGGTGCTTCATACTGGCATCTGGTTGACCTGCTGTGGATTGTTTTATTTCCCCTGATCTATATCATGAGGTGAAACGATGAGGAACATATGGATCATTTTGGTTTCATTAACTCTTTTTGCCTTTTTAATCGGGTGGTTTAAATTGGTTAATTCCTTTTTTGTCGCTATCTTACTTGTCACTACTTTTATTAAAGCTCACCTTGTGAGTGAATATTTTATGAATCTAAAAAGTGTCACTTTAAACTATAGACTAATCCCAACAATGTGGCTTATTATCGTTCTTTCAGCTATAGCTGTAGCGTATTATTTGCCTGTTGCAAACTAAGATCATTGCTCTACGTGAACATAGCATAACACTACTAAATGAAAATGCACAGCAAAACAGTATAAAACACCTGCAGTATGACAAAATGTATCAATTTAATTGATTGCAAAATGGCTCTAAATGCTTTATGGAATATGAGACTAAAACAGTCTTATTTATTATTTTATAATAATCTTACAAAATAATAAATCATTTCTGCTTTTCTTGATATATATCAAGATTTCAACTCTGTAATAGTGTTATCCTAACAATGTATTAATATGTTTATCTAATTATTTAAAGGAGGAAAAATGTCATTAAGTAGACGAGATTTTTTGAAAAATTCAGCAGCAGTAGCAGCAGCAGGTGCAGTAGGAATTGCAGTTCCGCAAGAAGCACAGGCAGCAGCAGCGAAAGCAGAATCTACATGGAGATGGGACAAGGCTGCTTGTCGTTTCTGTGGTACAGGTTGCGGGATAATGCTTGCAACTACAGAAGGACGTATTGTCGCTGTTAAAGGGGATCCTGCTGCTCCTGTAAACAGAGGTCTGAACTGCATAAAGGGTTATTTTAACGCGAAAATCATGTATGGCGCAGATAGACTTAAAACACCACTGCTTCGCATGAATGATAAAGGTGAGTTTGACAAGCAAGGCAAGTTTAAACCTGTATCATGGGAGCGTGCCTTTGATGAGATGGAAGTGCACATCAAAAAAGCACTTAAGGCTTCGGGTCCAGAGGGTGTAGGTGTTTTTGCGTCAGGTCAATACACGGTTATGGAAGGGTACGCAGCGCTCAAGATGATGAAAGGCGGATTCCGTTCAAATGCCATTGATCCAAATGCGCGTCACTGTATGGCATCTGCGGTTGTTGGTTTTTATCAAACCTTTGGTATCGATGAGCCAAGCGGATGTTATGATGATATAGAGCTGACAGATACCATCGTTTCTTGGGGATCAAACATGGCTGAGATGCACCCGATTTTATGGTCACGCGTAACTGATAGAAAACTTTCAAATCCTGATAGAGTCAAAGTAGTCAATATCTCTACTTATACGCACAGAACATCTGACCTTGCAGATATCGAGATTATTTTTTCACCCAATACGGATTTGGCATTATGGAACTATATCGCTCGTGAAATTGTCATGAGAGATGATGCAGAAAAGATTATTGATTGGGACTTTGTAAAACAGCATATGGTCTTTGCTGTAGGACCGGTCAATATAGGCTATGGTTTAAGAAGATCAGATGAAAAATCCGTAAAAGACGGCAAGTACACGACGCTTGAAATGGAAACCATCTCTAAAGAAATGGAGAAAAAAGTCTCTGCAAAAGAAGCACCTTCTTTGGAACCTTATGGCTATAAAGAAGGAGATGTGATGAAAAACATCCCTGGCACACTTGATCACTGGGAGATCTCTTTTGAAGAATACAAAAAATCGCTTGCACCGTATACGCTTGAGTATACGGCAAAAATTGCAAAAGGTGATCCAAACGAAGATATTGAAGTCTTTAAAAAGAAACTTCAAGCACTTGCAGACCTTTACATTGAAAAAGGAAGAAAAGTAGTTTCTTTCTGGACGATGGGAATGAATCAGCACACGAGAGGTTCATGGGTAAATACACAATCTTATAATGTGCACTTTATGTTAAACAAACAGGCGAAACCTGGTTCAGGCGCATTTTCTCTTACAGGACAGCCCAGTGCGTGTGGTACAGCCAGAGAAGTGGGTACATTCTGTCACAGATTACCAGCAGACATGATGGTAGACAATCCTGAACACAGAAAAATTACAGAAAAAGGTTGGAACGTACCAGACGGTACGATTAATCCTATTGGAAATCAGCATATTATGAAGATTCATAGAGATATCGAGGATGGTGTGATTAAGTTTGCATGGGTCAATGTATGTAATCCCTATCAAGATACAGCAAGTGCTTCTCACTGGATAAAAGCAGCACGTGAAATGGATAATTTTATCGTGACTTCTGACGGATATCCGGGTATTTCAGCAAAAGTATCCGATCTTGTTCTTCCTTCAGCCATGATCTATGAAAAATGGGGCGCATATGGTAATGCCGAACGTCGTACGCAACACTGGAGGCAACAAGTCCTTCCTGTAGGTGATGCGATGTCTGATACGTGGCAGTGGATCGAACTTTCTAAGAGATTTACCGTGAAAGATGTATGGGGTGCGTCTACACTGAGAGATGGCACTAAACTTCCTGATTTGATGCAAGCTGCTAAGAAAATGGGGTATAACGAAAATACAACCATGTTTGATATTTTATTTGCCAATAAAAAAGCAAAATCCTATAAATTGACTGACAAGTTCCCACAACTGGGTTATGATGATACAGACTCAAGAGGTGATAGCCGTAATGTACTTGGTTCAGACAGCAAACCTTGGAAAGGATATGGATTTATGATTCATGAGTATCTTTTTGAAGAATATGCAGGCTTCGGTAGAGGTCATGGGCATGATTTGGCTCCGTTTGAAGTCTATCATAAAGTCAGAGGGCTCAAGTGGCCTGTGGTTGATGGCAAAGAGACACAGTGGCGTTTCAATGTCAAATATGACCCGTATGCTGCCAAAGCAGCCAAAGAAACAGGTGCCACGGATTTTGCATTTTATGGAACAATGGCGAAAGCTTTATCCCAGGGTGACCTTATGGGTGTGAAAGATGCCAATAAAAAGTCGCTTAAAAACAAAGCAAAGATATTTGCAAGACCATATATGGATCCACCTGAAATGCCGGATGCAACGTATGATATGTGGTTATGTACAGGACGTGTACTTGAGCATTGGCATTCTGGCACGATGACGATGAGAGTTCCTGAACTTTTCCGTGCAGTCCCTGAAGCACTTTGTTATATGCACCCTACTGATGCAAAAAATAAAGGTGTTAAGCAGGGTGAACTTGTTTGGGTTGATTCAAGAAGAGGAAAAGTAAAAGCAAGAGTTGAGACAAGAGGACGCAACAGACCACCTCAAGGCTTAGTCTTTGTACCCTGGTTTGATGAAAAAATCTTTATCAATAAAGTGTGTTTGGATGCAACTTGCCCTATGTCAAAACAAACAGACTTTAAAAAGTGTGCCGTTAAAGTCTATAAAGCGTAACGAGAATAATGATGATTACGAAAGAAAAGCCTCTAATCAGTGAGAGACGAAAGTTTTTTACCAATATGGCACACAATACAGGATTGGGAGTAATGGGGGGACTATTATGGGCAGGATTTGCCGATAAAGCAAAATCTTCGCCACTTACACTCAGACCGCCGGGTGCGCTGGATGAAGAGGATTTTTTACGGGTATGTATCAAGTGCGGACTTTGCGCAGAAGCGTGCGTTAATCGTCCAAGTAACATCAATAAAGAAACGGGAAAACCTAGACCATCCACACTTCAAATGGCTAAAGCCAAAGATGAAGTGACCATAGGTACACCTTTTTTTAAACCTTTGGATACGCCATGTTATATGTGCGAAGATATTCCTTGCACCGTGGTTTGTCCAACAGGAGCATTGGATCTAGCCTCTGTAACCAATTTAATAGGTGAACTTGATTTTAAGATGATGAAGATGGGTATCGCAGTCGTAGAACCCAATGCCTGTATTGCGTTTTGGGGCATACAATGTGATGCCTGCTACCGGGCATGTCCCTTAATGAACGAAGCGATTACTTTGCAGTACGACAGAAATGAAAGAACGGGCAAACATGCTTTTTTAAAACCTGTTATCAATATGAATGTCTGTACCGGTTGTGGTTTATGCGAGCAGGCCTGTGTGACAGAAAAACCGGCCATTTTTATTCGGCCAAGAGAGATTGCACTGGGTAAACCTGGTGATCATTATGTCAAAGGATGGGATAGTAAAGATCAGGAAAGAGTGGCTAATCAGAGCGGCAAAGATGTGACTACAAAAACAGAAAGAAGTGAACAAGGTGCATCTGACTATCTGAACGAAGGAGTAGATTTTGACTAACGTTAAATATCTTATTCTTAGAAGGATAAGTCAAATGACATTATTGTTTCTTTATTTTTCCGCTAATGCGTATGGATGGAAGATACTTTCAGGGACGCTTTCAAGCTCCTCTGTATTTGGCGTGATGCCTTTGAGTGATCCATTTGCTGTGTTGCAGATGATTTTTGCCGGGGCAGTACTCTCTTTTGATGTCATTCTAGGCGCAATGATTATTGTGTTTTTTTATGGCGTTATTGGGGGGCGTGCATTTTGTTCTTGGGTCTGTCCTGTCAATATGGTAACAGATGGTGCGAATTGGTTGAGAAGAAAATTGTATATGGATCAGATAGAAAAAAAAGTTTGGATCAGTCGAGATATCAGATACTACATGATTGTTTTAGCTTTGATTGTTTCATCTATTAGCGGTATGGCTGCATTTGAAATAATTTCTCCTATTACGATTTTAAATCGTGGAGTCATCTTTGGTTTTGGGGCAGGAGCCGGATTGCTTATAGCAATATTTCTTTTTGATCTCTTTGTACTCAGAAACGGTTGGTGCGGGCATATCTGCCCATTGGGAGGTGTGCATGCGATGATAGGCAAATACAGCCTGCTTAGAGTGAAACACAATAGTGAAAATTGTACGCTTTGTATGAAATGTAAAGATATATGTCCGGAAAGACAAGTGCTAAACATGATAGGCAAACGCAGTGAAGTTGTCTCCATGGCAGCATGTACAAACTGCGGTAGATGTGTTGACGTATGTGATGATGATGCTTTGGGTTTTCACATACGCAATTATTTAAATTTATAATCAGGGGGAAGAAGATGAAAAAAATAGTAAAATTGGCAACATTGAGTGTATTAATAGTTACTCCTTCACTGTATGGAGCAAGTGTCGCAGCTTGTGCAGGATGTCATGGACAGCATTTTGAAAATGCAGCAATGGGTAAATCAATGATTGTTAAAGATATGTCTTTGCAAGAGATTGTAGATGCACTCAAAGGATATAAGAATGGTACCTATGGAGATTCTATGAAAGAGATGATGGTGGCACAAGTGAAAAATTTGAGTGATTCAGATTTGGAAGCCATGGCTGCATTGATCAAAACAGAGACAGGTATTACGACTGAAAAAGCCACAGAACATGCGGCGGCAGCTGCAGTAGCTGCTGCAGGAGGAAGCTACGTAGATCTTAATGAAAATGCTTCTGATTCTATACGTATAGAATCAGAAGATTTGGGAAATAGAAATACGGTTTCTGAAGAAGCATTGGGACTCAGAAAAACAGGTCTTGATAATGAGGACAAAGTAACTGCGGCAAAAACAAACTACGATAGACCAAGTCCAGGTTCATCGACAAGATTTGAAAGAGCCTACAAAGATGCACCACCGATGATACCTCACTCTGTTGAAGGATTGTTACCTATTACAAAGGAAAACAACCAGTGTCTTGGATGTCATTTGCCTGAAGTTGCACCATCTGTCGGTTCTACGCCTATTCCTGAATCACACTTTACGAACTACAGACCAATAACTGCGGAAAATGATGGATATGTGGTGCAAGATGGCATGGTTATGGGGTACGATATACACAATTCATCAGATATAAAAATTGCTAAAGCAAAAAAAAGTGAGACTATCTATCAAGGTCGTTTTAACTGTACCCAGTGCCATGCACCACAGTCAAAAACAGAAACAAATGTAGCCAATACCTTTACGCCAGATTTTAAAAATGAAGACAGTAAAGAGCATTCTTCTCTGGCTGACGTGATGAATGAAGGTGTTGAATAGTGGCATCAAGACGTGATTTTTTAAATCCATTTAGAAAATTTTCGGAAAAAACCAAGGAAAGCTCACCTCTTTTGGTGAGACCTCCTTATGGTTTGAGTGAATCTCTTTTTCAGAGTGAGTGTATCATGTGTGAGAGTAAAGCATGTGTGGCTTCTTGTGATGAAAAGATTATTTTAATTGGTGGTGACGGCACAGCTATGCTTAATTTTACTAAAAGTGGTTGTACTTTTTGTGAAGAGTGTGCGAAGGCTTGCGAAGATAGTGGGATGTCTGCATTAAACCTTGAGTATAAAATGTATGCTCAAAATATCAATGCAGAATTTCGTATTTCAACACAAGGGTGTGTGGCTCACCATGGTGTGATATGCTTTTCCTGTAAAGAGCCTTGTCTCGATGATGCCATACTCTTTAATGGCATGTTCAATCCAGTCATAGACAAGGACAAATGTACGGGATGTGGGTTTTGTATGGGAAGATGTCCTACTCAAGCGATTAGTTATTTGCCTATTGAAATCATCCAAAAAGAAGAGTCAAGTCTATGAAAAAGATGATAATGTTAGGATTTTTTGTTCCTCTTTTTGTGTTCGCAATACAAATACATGCTCCTGTACAAAAAATCATTGTAGATGGTACAGCAAAAGATATGGTATTGGATGAAGGGTATGTGTACATCGGGACAGACAAAGGAAAGTTGCAAGTATATGACTATAAAGAAAAAAAATTCACAAAAGAGATTGCTTTACCCAAGATACAAGATTTGACAGGAGATAGGGCATCTCCTCGTGTGTACAGTGTCGATTTTTCTGAAAATAGGTATCTTCTTCTAAGTGACAGCGGATATGGCGGATATGCAAATCTTTGGATACATGAAAATAACACTACCACACAACTTATTTTTCCTGAAGACAAAAGAGCACTCGTAAAAGCCCGTTTTGTTGATAAGAACCATATCCTACTCGGATATTTGGGTAATGAGGCAGCACTTTTTGAAGTTGATAGTAAAAAAGAACGTTATCGCGTACAACTTAGTGAATCAAAGTTTTCAGATTTTGCACTCAATGAAAAAAAGACACATGCTGCCTATGGATGCGAAAGCGGTGTCATCTCGGTAATAGATGTCGCCAATGGAAATGTAGTGAAAGAGCTCAAAGGAATCAACCTTGACAATACATACAAGGTTGATTTTAAACAGGAGATAGTCTCAGCTGCTGGTCAGGACAGAAGAGGTGCTTTTTATGATGTAAAGACAGGCAAAGGTGATTATGTTGAGGGAAGTTTCCTCATCTATGCCACAGGGCTAAGTCCCAGCGCGAAAAAAGTAGCATTTGCGATGGATGAGAAAAATAATATTTCTGTTTTTAACCGTGAAAGCAAAGAAAAGATTGCAGTACTTGAGGGTCAAAAAAGCACACTCAATAGCATCGTATTTAAAGACGAAGAGATACTTTTTTCAATCAGTGATGATAACACAGTATTGATGTGGAAACTTAACTAAAAGGACTCAAATGGATACTTCGTATGATATGTTTATAGAGACAGAGGTTCCCGAACACGAACTTATTATTTCTCGCACAAATTTAAGCGGTATCATCACCTATGCCAATGATACTTTTGCAGCAATCAGCGGATATGAAGTTGGTGAACTGATAGGAAAACCGCATAATATTGTCAGACATCCTGATATGCCAAGGTCTATTTTTAAGGATCTTTGGGAAACTTTGGAACGCAGGGAAAGTTGGCAGGGAATAGTCAAGAACAGACGAAAAGATAACGGCTATTATTGGGTACATGCAGATGTTTCAGGTGTCTATAAAGACGGGAAGCTGACAGAGTATAAATCTCTACGTGCACCTGTTGACACCAAAACTAAGATAAAAATGCAAAATTATTATGATGTACTCAGAAAACGTGAAGAGAAAAGTTCCCGTGTTGTCTTGTATCTGACCGATGAGCAGTTGGAAATGGTCTCGGGGATACTCAAGTGAATTGTAAATAAATATCAAAAAAAGGAAGTAAAATGAATATATCTAGTATTGTAGTGCGTGTGATGCCTGAGAATTATCATACGGTGAAAGAAACTTTGGAAGCTAGCGGTGTCTGTGAATACCATTTCGGAGATGAAGAGCAAGGTAAAATGATTGTTACGATTGAAGGTGAAGGTGTCGAAGAGGAGATAAAGAAACTCGTTGCTATCCAAACTACCAAAGGTGTTATCGCTGCTGATATGATGCAAACCTATCAGGAAGAATTAGAGAGTGCGATCAAAGAACTTGAAGAAGCGAATGTTGTCCCAGATATGCTTAACATGGACAGTGTTGATGTACGAGATATCATTTACAATGGCGATTTAAGAAAAAAAGATTTTAAAGGTGGCGTTTAATGGTAATCATCGAATCAGTCATTAAAACAAATCCTTTAGGGCGTTGGTATATAGAATTAAGAGATACCACAAAAGAAGCAAGTGAAGAAAATGTCAGGATAGTCTGTCTGGATATCAATGAATATGCTCATAAAATAGAGTTGATAGGCGAAGAATATGGCGGTGAAATAGAGGTTGCATGGTCAACTGAAGACAATGTAAGTCCTGCACAAATCAACGAAGTGCGTCAGCAAATTATGGCCTATGAAGCACAGATGGAAGCCCTGCAAAATCGACCCTCAGAAGAAAACACAGAGTGGACGCCCAATCTTTAAAAAAGTGAAAAGATTGGTATCCTCAAAGTAGAACACCAAAGTTCAGTTTGTGTTCACATTGACCCAATATAATTGCGCCGATAGTGTGCAGGAGCAGGATAGATGAAACACATTTTTACCATTATTTTATTGAGTATTCCACTATTGAGTGACACCTTAGACGGGCTGATACAGTATGCCACGTCATACAGTACAACAGCAAAAAAGAGTCAAACACAAATAGAGTTATCGCAAACAAAACGTGACCAGAGCAAAGTTGAGCAGTATGGATCTGTTGATTTTGTGGGAGATTTTACACATTTCAACACACCCCGCACGCTCATACCCCTGACACCTACAGTTCTTCAATCGGGCGTACCGATTACGACGACACAAGACCTTATTTTAAGCGGCATTACCTATAGTGTGCCTCTTTTTACAGGTTTTGCACAAACTAGACAGATAGAGATAGATGACCTTGGCAAGCAGATGAGCATGGCAAAAGCACACCTGACACAAGAGCAGCTGATTTACACTATTCGTTCGCTTTATCTTTCTGTGTTGGCACAAAAAGAGCTTTTTAATGCACAGAAGGCTTATGTGAAGGCACTGAAAAAACTTACAGAACAGATTGAGTATGAGGTCAAAATAGGTAAAAAAGCAGAAATAGATTTGTTTAAAGCCCAGTCAGATCTTAGTGCATCGCAAACACAACAGGAGATACTTAAAAGCACCATCAAGATGACAAAAGCGACACTTTCCGCTTTAGTAGGCAAAGATGCAGAAAAGATAACGCCACTGTCCATCAAAGTCAAAAAACCTTCATATAACGTAAATAAGCTTTTTGAACAAGCTTCAGGTTTAACCAAAGTAGCTGTGGAAAATATGGCGGTAGCCAAAGCAGATAAAATGATAGCCAAAAGCAAATCAGCCAAACTTCCCCAGGTAAATCTAGGTACCTATACAGGCAAAAACTATGGTGAAGATCTTACTAGTAGTGAGTTTGAGGATGAAACATTGTGGCAAGTAGGTGTGAATGTAAAATGGAATCTTGTGGATTTTGGTAAAAGAGATTTAAACATACAGGAAGCAAAGATTGCCAAAATGGAAGCCAGCTTTGAAAAAGAACAGACGCTGCTTGATCTGCGAAAACTTCTGATTCAGGGAGTAGAAAATATAAAACAAAGTTATGCAGAGTATAGGGGAAACTCTGCGCAACTAGATCTTTCAAAAAAAAGTGAAAGCATCGAAAAAGTACGTTATGAAAATGATGTTGCCACACTCAATGATCTGCTTTTGGCAAAAGCAAAAAGACAAGTCGCCGAGGCAAAGCTTATTGAGAGTAAATACACGTATCAAAAGAATCTCTATTATGTAGATTATTTGTTAGAAAAAGGGGCTAGAAAATGAAAAAAAATAGTGGCATCGTCATGGTTATAATTGTTGTAGCACTACTGATGATGAAAGGCAAAGGACTATTGGAAGACAGAAAATCTGAAGTAGCCAATGAAGTATTGCCTGTTGCAACATCCATAAGCGTCTCTGTGGTAAATCCGACACAAGGAGTGCTGGAGCACAAAGCGACCTATTTGGCACACATCGCTTCTGATAAGAGCATCAATCTCTCTTCAAAACTAACAGGTTATGTGGAGCAGATCTTTGTTCAAGAATCGCAGAAAGTGAAAAAAGGTGATGTACTTGTGCAGATTGACCAGATGGAGTTAAAATCGACCATACAAGCCCTAAAAGCCACCCACACCGCACATCAAGATGACCTGGCATTAGCAAAAAGTATCTATGCGCGCAATGTAAAACTCTTTAGGGTTGGAGGATTGGCAAAAGAACAATTGGATATCTCAAGCGCAGCAGTGCAAAACAAGCAAGCAACCTTGGAAAACACGATACAAAAAATAGAACAACAGACACACCAGCTCTCTTATCTTAAAATAGTAGCGCCTTTTGATGCAGAAGTGGATGCCGTACTGCTTCATGAGGGTGATTTGGCCGCATCGGGTAAACCTATCCTCTCCTTAAGCAGTGGTGTAAAAAAGCTCATTTTTTCTTATCCTCCTGAGAATGCCTCCATCCAAAAGGGTCTTGAAGTATGGGCCGAAAATGAGCCAATAGGCAGCATTAAAGCGCTTTACACAACTTCAAGCAATGGCTTAGCAAAAGCAGAAGTTGAACTGAACTCTACACTTGATTTGCCTGTAGGAAGCAGCTTGACTATTCACGTGCTGACAAAAAAATCCAAGGGATGCATCGTACCGAGTGATACGGTTTTACATAAAAAAGAAGGAAGCTTTGTGATGATGTATGAAAAAGGTAAATTTACACTTGTTCACGTCACCATAGAGATGCAAGAAGATCAGCAGATGCTCGTTTCTCCCTGCCCTACTTCAGCAATCGCAAAAGCCAGTGAAGTAAAGTTGTCTCAACTTCCTGCGTATGATAAAGTAGAGATAACAGGAGCCCAGAATGAGTAAATTCTCTGGCTCTTGGGTAGAGAAAATGCTTAAAAAACCACATATCATTCTCTCTTTTCTTGCACTGTTTGTCTTTAGCGGCATGATGGGTTACGGAAAAATACACCGTAACCTTTTCCCCAATTCTAACTATCCTGAAGTTGCACTGGTTATTGTTCAGCCAAGTGCATCAGCCAAGACAATGGCAAGCAATATCGCCGTACCTGTTGAAGAAGAACTTTATGCACTGGATGAAATTCGCCGTGCCTATTCCAATACGATTGATGAGGTTACGGTCATTCGAGCCGAGTTTGAATACAATAAAAATATCGATACCGCAGTCAACGATGTTACCAATGCACTTTCAAAAATTCGCGCAAAACTTCCTAAAGACATTAAAGAACCCCAAGTCATTAAAATCACCGAAGCAACAGCACCTGTATTGGTCATAGCAATGTCCCCCAAAGCCAATACAACACTGACGCTGGAAGATATTCGTGATTTGGCAGATAGTGATATCAAACATTCGCTGCTAAAGTCCAAAGATATTGCAAATGTAGATATCTTTGGCGGGTATGAAAAAGAGTTGCAGATCATAGTAGATAAAGAAAAGTTAGACAACTATCATCTCTCACTAGGGCAAATCATTGCCACCCTGCAAAAAAATGATACTGAATATGCCATAGGTTTTGTAGAGAATGAAGCACATCGTTACCTACTCAAATCTCAAGGAAAAAGACAAAAGGTCGATAGTCTCAAAGCATTGAGGCTGACAGAGGAGATAAAACTCTCTGATGTCGCAGAGGTCTATTTTGGTCATTATAAAAACACGGCTGCGTATTACGGAAATGGCAAAGCTGCCATAGCACTCTCTATCCAGCGTTCCCTCTCAGCCGATGTGATACAAACCATCAATCAAGCTGAAATGATTATGGATGATTTTAAGGCACGTTACCCAAACATCAACTTTGAAGTAAGTGATACCCAAAAAGAGACTATCGTGCAGAGCACTGAAAATATGTTTGAGTCACTTCGTGATGCGATAATCATGTCCACGCTTGTTGTTTTCCTTTTTTTGGCAAGTTTCCGTCAAACATTGGTGGTATTGGTAACGATTCCTCTGGTATATGCCTCAACCATCGCGTTGATGTGGCTTGTTGGCATAGACTTTAACGTTGTAACCCTTACCGCGATTATCTTGGCATTGGGACTTTTACTAGATGATACCTTAGTGGTGATGGAAAACATTGAGAGGCATTACAGAGAACTAGGCAAAGAGATACACGCAGCAGTCTATGATGGAACCAAGGAAATCATGTTTGCAGACTTTAGCGGTACAGTAACTACAATGATAGCACTTTCGCCGATGCTTTTTGTAGGAGGATACCCTCAAACGGTTTTTGCCCCTCTTGTTGGTACACTTCTGTTGGCTTTAGTTGCATCTTATGTTATCTCAATCGTTGCTGTACCTCTGCTCTCACTATATATCTTAGCCATTCAAAATCCTCTTTTGCTAAAAATTGAGAATCGTTTTCATACTATAATTGCCAGGGCAAATGATGAAATTCAAGGTTTCTTTGCCTCACTTGTCAAAGCGATAACCGCTTCTAAATATTTGGGATTTTTCTCTTTTGTTGTGCTCATCGCACTTTTTGTGACTTCAGTTAAAGTAGTCATGCCTGTTGTGGGGCAAGAGCTTATGCCGCCCATGGATACAGGAGGCGTAACTATCAAAATCAACACAGATGCCAATTTGCCTATAGCAAAAAGTGAAGCGATAATGAAAAAGGTGAACGAGATTATTGCCAAACAGGGTGAATTGTTACGTATTTCTGGAAGTATCGGAAGTGAAGCAGGTGTTCTTAGTATAGGCAGCGGCAGTGGTATAGACTCTATCTCTATTGTTGCAACCTATGTAGATCGACATAAGAGAGAAGAAGATATCTGGCAAATCGCCAAAGCGTTGCGTCAAGAGATAGCTCAAATTCCTGATGTTAAAAATTTGGATATATCCCCTTATGGTGCAACTGCACTTGCAAGCATCCGTGCCTCCGTCGATGCCAAATTAAGCAGTCCCGATTTAGAGTTGCTCCAAACCGCAGGTCATATGGTTGAAGAAGCGCTACAAAAAACACAAGGCGTCGTCTCAACTTCTACGACATGGGATATGGATAAAGTCATTTATAACCTTAACATAGATGAAGCCAAAGCGTTCAGTTACAAACTAACGCGTTCAGATATCACAACGCAACTACAACTAGCCTTACGGGGAGCACCTGTAGCAACATTTCCCAAAGCCAATAGTATCGACTATACAGTGAGGGTATGGCTACCCAAAAAACAGATTGATCAGTTTGACACACTGATGCAAATGCTTATTGATACACCTACAGGAAAAATCCCTTTAGACACCATAGCAAACTTAGAGCTTACAAAAGAGCCCAGCGCTATTACAAGAGAGGGATTGGCCTATACCCTTGAGGTGTATGGCAACAGAGAAAAAGGTGCTATTTCTCACATCATGGCAAACTTTGAAAAACAGCTTGAAACAATAGACCTTCCTCAAACGGTAACGCTTGAACAGATTGGAGATATCAAACAGTTTAAAGCTTCTGCAGAGCGTATGATAGGTGCGATTATCGTTGCTGTAGTGCTTATCTTTTTTACGCTTATCATGATGTTTTCTGATGTGAAGATAGCATTGATGATACTCTTCTCTATTCCTCTTACTATCATCGGAGCATCATGGACAATGCTTGCTCTGGGCTACCATACCTCTATGCCAGCGATGATGGGTTTCATGTTACTCTCGGGCGTTATAGTCAATAATGCTATTTTACTCGTACACTTTGCGCTTGAACAGATGCAATCAGGAAAGAATAAAAGAGAGGCCATGCTAGAATCGATTAGAATCCGTACAAGACCTGTACTTATGACAGCATTTGCAGTCTCTGTGGGTATGCTTCCCGTAGCACAGGGAGCCGCTATAGGACTGGAAAGATTGGCACCCCTTGGTGCAGTAGCAATAGGCGGATTGATTGCAGGAACATTAATGACATTGGTATTTATCCCTATAGTGTTTATATGGACGGTAAAAGATGACAAAGTTAAAAGAACATAAAGATTTATCTCAATTAATTTTAAATAGGCCCATTCTCGTAGCAAATTGAGACCCATTCATGACAGATTACCTATCATTTCAGAGCGAGAGAAGTCGAAGTACTGGCTTGATACAAGTTAAAGTTTATTAGCATAATCGACAAAACTCGCATATACTACACCATTGAACAGTGTAAACATCCATTGAACTTAACTATTGTTTTTATTTTTTGATGGGTTTGACTTCACATCTATCGGATTTCAAATCAAATATTTACATAAAAATGAAATTTAACTCCCCGGGGAGTTTTTTATAGATATATAGCGGATTGCAATGAATTATACTTATTCTAAAAATATATGAAGCTTTGGTAGTTTTATTGGTTTCAATAAGTATAGGAGTTGATTAGTGAAAAACATAGGAAGAATTATGATACAATTCTTCCTAGTCTATAGACTGATACCCGATTTCTACAAGTTTGAGTTTTAGAAACGGGTTACAATAATTCATGCTTTATAACTAAGTATCCACTCATCGATCTCTGATGTTAAATACCTTATGTAGCGGCCAATGCGTTAGTGGGGTATTTTTTTCCCAGATCTCAAAACAGCTTGACGACTGATTGAAAAACCGCGAAACTTATGAAGTTGCTTAGGATCCATCCATTTTGGTTCTAACATTTCTTCATTTCTTGTAGACATATTCATTTCTCCTTTCGTAAAATTAGGTCATTTTTTATATGCCTAAGAACATTTTACATTAAATGCAAAAGAAGTTTTATTTACGTTAAATATTACAGAAATCTATTTTTTAACTATAAGTCCCTGGGAAGTTTTAAAAATTCACTAAATTTTTAGCTGCATAATTAAGGCGAAATTGCACTGAGGATTAGAATTGGCATTTTTTACAGAATTCTCTGAATTTTAGCTGCTTACATGAAGTGGGATTGTGTTTGTGTTAAAATTGGCAGTTGATACGTGTAAAAAATAAACTTGACACCTAATCGAACCTTAAGGCTTGAAAGTACTGTGAGAACGTTGTTTGTAGTGGCTCCGAATGCAGGATTCGAACCTGCGACCAAGTGATTAACAGTCACCTACTCTACCGCTGAGCTAATTCGGAATGTTTAAGAAAAAAGCAAGGTGCTTGTTTCGTGGGGGAAATTATAGGCAAAAACACCTTTAAAGTCAAGAGTGTTTAGGCTTTTTTGTAAAATTCTACGCCATTTGCAGTGACTTTTTTGATTTTCTCTTCTATCAGCAGTGCATCAAAGCTTTTCTGACTCTCCTCATCAAAAAGCACCTCAATATCTTCTGCTGTGAGGGGTCGTTGAGAGAGTGTTTGAAGTATCTGCTCTTCATTGTAATGCGAAGGTGTCATCTCTGCTTTTTTACGTGAAACGATATAGATGGGCAGGCTGCTATCAAAGAGATGACTGATCTCAAGTAACCTCTCATAGCTAACCGGCTCTACCTTGTAGGCAGGCGGTCTGTCTATCGTGCCGATATCTATGCGAACGGGTTGTAATCTCAGTAAATACTCATTGAGTTTGGCTATCTCCTGTGTAGAGTCATTGAGTGTTTTGACGATGAGTATCTCTATGACGAGTATGCCTTTGTATTTCGCTTTAAAATCCAACATCCCAGATTTGATATGTTCCACATCGATACCGGCATGAGAACGGTCAAGCTTTTGCAGACATTTTTGTGTGGCACAATCCAAAGAGAGCTTCACCTCATCTATCTTCAGAAGGGCTTCTTGTACCTTGCTATCATCAATATTTGCGGCATTGGAGAGAATGAGTGTCTTAATTGGACCTTTAAATGTATTGATCTCATCAACAAGCTCACCAAGATGGGGGTAAAGTGTAGGCTCGCCGTTAGCAGTGAGCGTAATGAAGTCTATGTCTTTATGCTCCTTAAGTGAAGCTTTAAGCGCAGTGGTGATGGTCTCTACGCTTACTACCTCATCGTAGGCATCCACTGTTTTTGCAGCGTCCAGCTCACAGTAGAGACAGTCAAAATTACACTGTTTTTTACCGGGGCTCAAATCAATACCCAAAGACTTGCCAAAACGGCGTGAATGAACCGGACCAAATATCACTTGCATCTTACTTCTTTCCCAAGAGTCTCTGTTCTTGTTTTTCTAGTTTTTTCTCAAACGATTCTACCGTATTTTTTTCAACCAGCTTCTCTCGCTTTTCCAATTTGTATCCCAATTTTGCTTCAAGTCTCAATAAGGCGATTTTTTTATAGAGTTCCATGATTTTCAGATTGGTTAGTCCACCCAAAAAATTGCGCACTAAGCTCAATCTCTCCCGCTCATACTCCTCTGCATTTAGCTCGTCTTTGTTTAAGTCAGTCAGAGCTTCTTTGTAGGTGTTGCTGTCGATTAACTCTATATCGAAGTCTTTAGTGATAAAATAGTCTGCTACCGTCATAAAATAATGACTAAAAGGCTTTTTGATATTTTGCACCTTTTTAGACCCCCATATATATTTTGCAGCCACTTTTTGAAAATCTTTTCGCAAAGCTTCAATCTCCATATCAACAGTGACAAGCTTACCTTCCTCTGAGAGTCTGAGGTTTCTGTTGAATGCCATCGAAATACTGTTCATGGTATTTTGAAATTCTGTTTTGGCATTGCTTGAACGTTTCAACAGTGCAATGAGCAGATCTTTAATCTTCATCTTATCAAAATGCAGGCTTTCATATCCTGGTACAGCCAGTGTTTTAAAATGCACCAGTTTACGAATGTCTTTAACCCGTACCTCAGAACTGATGGTACGCAGCAGTATCTCTTGGAGTTTTTCTTTAGAGTAGATATTGAGCACATCAATGATGTCGGTAACACGGTACCTGTTCTCATCGGCTAAATCCATCGCTTGACACAAAATGGTTTTACCTGTTGTATTTTGAATAATGATATTTTTTGATGCCAGATAGTTCTCTTCGAGTGCAATGGCATTGTCTACATAGGTTTTTAGGTAGTGAAATTCGGGGTATTCTTCCAGTTCTCCCACACGCTTTACCAAAGAGGCAAAGGCATACTCCTGCACGTCTTGGGGAAGGTTATCATAAAATCCATACTTGATAATACGTCTAAAATTATTGAGATTGGCATTAAACCGTAGCGGGGTTGCAAAAGATGCCGAGGCTTTTTGAAGCATCTTATCTAAGATGATCTCACCGTCATGGCTAAATGCCGTATGACCGATGTCATGCAAAAAGCCTACTATCTTTCCTATGTTAAAAAAATTGAGATTGACATCCTCTCCGAGCTGATGGCTGAGATGATTAAGGATGTATTCTGTACTGAGCCCCACTTCAATGGAGTGGCTGTAGCGGTTTCGGATGCTGTCTTTAGTGCTTTTGGAGAGATACATAGGAATATCTCTCAGCCGTACAAAGACCTTGTGCCCCACGATGTCCATCTCGCACTCTTCCACTGCTACATGGTAGGTTTCTCTTTTCAAGACAATCCTTTGGATTTAGTGTCTGCTTACTCTTTGGCATTCACTCACAAAATGTTTGGCATTCTCAACAGGTACATCAGGCAAAATTCCATGTCCCAAGTTGAAAATGTGTCTTTTCCCGCCCATGATCTCCTGAATCGCTTCCACACACTGTGTCGTTGCTTCTTTGGAGTAGAGTCTGCATGGCTCCATATTGCCTTGAAGGACATATCTCTCACCCAGTTTCTCTTTTGCCATTGCCATAGGTGTTCCCCAGTCTACACCGAACACATCAAAATCTCCATACACACCGCCACGCTCGATAAATGATGCCACGCCCTTAGGGAACATAATGATGGGGATATGAGGATATTTAGACTTCAGATACTCAGCTATCTCTACCATGTATTTCCATGAAAACTCATCATATTTACTGGGCTCTATGGCTGCTGCCCAGCTGTCAAATATCTGAACTACATCAATCCCTGCCTGGATCTGTTTTTCCATATAGTATTTGACTACTTCAGTGACTTTGGCCAATATGCTATGAAGAAGTTCTGGATTGGCATACATCATTTTTTTACAGATGTTGTAGGTTTTGGTACCTTCACCTTCTATCATATAAGTAGCCAGTGTCCATGGTGCGCCTGTAAAACCTATGAGCGCTTTTTCATCACCTCTTGCATCAAGCTGTTCTCTTAAAATCTTGATAGTATCGTACACATAAGTGAGTTTACTGGCAGCTTCTTCGCCGCCGATGAGTCTCTCTATGTCTGCTTGGCTTCTTATGGGGTCGGAAAATTTTGGACCTTCTCCTTTGACAAAACTCAGATCCATCCCCATCTCATCAGGTATCACAAGGATATCAGAAAATAAAATAGCCGCGTCCACACCCACAATGTCAAGTGGCTGAATGGTAACCTCTGCAGCTTTTTTGGGATCATGGCAAAGATTAAGAAAATTGCCAGCTTGTGCACGCACAGCCATATATTCAGGAAGATAACGTCCTGCCTGGCGCATCATCCATACGGGTGTATAGGGTGTCTCTTTGCCCAAACAAGCATCTACAAACAGTTTACCCATCAGTGACCTACCTTACTTAAAAAATACAACCCTACCGCAAGTGCCGTAATGGAAAGCGCAAAATACAACATCTCCAATGGTGCGGAGAAACTTGTATGCAAAACCCTTTGAAAAAAGCTCACCACCAACACCATCACGATGACTTTTGCTATCTTGTCTTTAAGCTGGTCAAGAGAATCTATAGCAAGGAGTTTGCTGCCGTTTTTACCGTTTGCCTGATCGATATCTGAGATAAACAACTCATATAGACCAAAAGAAAAAATAAACATCACCACGGCAATAAGATACAAATCCACTGCACCGATGATATCGGCTACGATATCTTCATGAAAATGCTCAGGATGTATATGGGTGACGATGGCTTCATACGTAGCTACAGCTACATTCCAGATATCCATCGATGCTACAATAAAGAGTATAATAGCCCCAATCAATCCAAACACAACCGCCAAAACGACGATAAATCTGCTGTTCCAAATAAGCGTTTCAAATAATCTTTCAATCATTAGGCATTCTCCTCCAGTTTGATCCATTTTTGTGCAATTCTTACTGCATTGGTGGCAGCCCCTACTCTAACCTGATCGGCAACACCCCAAAGATGCAAAATGTTGTTTGCAAACAAGTCTTTACGGATACGTCCGACATAGGTCTCATCCGTATCAGTGGAAGTGAGTGGCATCGGGTAAAGGTTGTTTGCCATATCATCCTGTACCGTGACGTTTTCAAAGTTTCCTAGCACTTCTCTAGCCTTGGCTACATCCACATCCACACCCTCTTTAAAGGTAACCGTGATGGACTCAGAGTGGCTTCTGAGGACCGGTACACGTACACAAGTAGCACTGACTGCAAAAGAGCTGTGCATGATTTTATTGGTCTCATTGACCATCTTCATCTCTTCTTTGGTGTAGCCGTTTTCCTGAGGCGTGTCGATATGCGGGATGACATTGAGTGCAATGCGGTGGGCAAATGCTTTGACTTCTGCTTCATCTAGGCTAAAGTTGAAAAAAGCCTGCATCTGTTTCACTAACTCTTCCATCCCTTTTTTCCCTGCACCGCTGACTGCCTGATAGGTACTGACATCGACTCTTTTGATGCCATACAGATCATGTAAGGGCTTGAGCAACTGCACCATCTGTATCGTAGAGCAGTTAGGGTTTGCAATGATGCCCGTCTCTCTCCATAAGCTAATGTCTTCAGGATT
Organism: Sulfurovum sp.; assembly: GCA_011391015.1. Lineage (GTDB taxonomy): Bacteria > Campylobacterota > Campylobacteria > Campylobacterales > Sulfurovaceae > Sulfurovum. Next base: position 31,793 of record JAABRH010000001.1, on the reverse strand, counting down.
GACTTCAGGCACGACCAAAGGTATCTTTGAATCCATTCTAAAATGAGATGTATTGTCGATGACCACTGCACCTGAAGCGACTGCATACTTCGCAAAATGTGCAGAGATGCTTCCTCCTGCAGAGAAGAAAGCGATGTCGATATTTCTGTCTTCAAACACTGTTTCGGTCAACTCTTCTATCTTATACACTTTGTCTTTAAACTCTATCGTACTTCCTGCAGATTTTGCACTGGCCAAGGGCAAAAGATTGCCCACAGGAAAATCCATCTCATCAAGTACTCTAAAAAGCTCTTCACCCACGGCACCGCTGGCACCGACTACTGCTATATTATATTTTTTCACGTTATTCCAACCCTAATGTATCATCTGTATTATTTTCGTCTTCAAAGTCATCTTCTGACTCTTCTTTGGTACATTTTGCAATACTCACTACCTTGTCTTTGGCTTCAACACTGACTATCTTCACTCCTGAAGTGTTTCTTCCTGCTTTACGAATGGTCTCCATATCTACGCGTATCATCTTACCAACACTTGTTAAACACATCAAATCTTGTGTCTCTTCAACAGCAACCACACCGACCACATCACCTGTTTTAGGTGTAAGTTTCATCGAAATCACCCCTTTGCCGGCACGGTTTTGTTCACGGTATTCACTGGCGGTGGTACGCTTGCCGAGCCCTTTTTCGCTCAGCATCAAGAGTTCATCTTCTTCGTCTTCTATGGTGATCGCACCACAGACATAATCCTCTTCGATTTTAAACTTGATCGCCGTAACACCCCGTGCTACTCTGCCGATCTCTCTTGCATCTTCTACCTTAAACCTTATACATAGCCCTTTTTTGGTTGCGATAAAGAGCCATTTGGTATCCGGTTTAACGATTTGTGCTTCTACGAGTGCATCATCTTCATCAAGGTTAATCGCTCTGACACCATTGCTTCTGATGTTGGCGTATTCTGAAAGATTGGTTCGTTTGACGATACCTTTTTTCGTAAAGAACACCAACCCTTTGTCTTCATCAAAATCCGTTGTCGGGATGATTGCCATGATCTTCTCATCTTGCTGAAGATTGATCAGGTTAACCACAGCCTTGCCTTTGGCAGTACGGCTTCCTTCAGGAATGCGGTAGACTTTGAGCCAGTAGAGCTGTCCTCTGTCAGTAACAAACATCAGTGTGTCATGCGTATCGGATGTAAAGAAGCGTTCGATGAAGTCATCATCATAGGTCGTGACTGCGATTTTTCCTTTGCCGCCACGGTGTTGTTTCTCGTATTGTTTCACCGGTACACGTTTGATGTATCCACGGTGCGTGATGGTTACTACCATTGGCTCATTGGGGATCAAATCTTCGACATCAATATCATCATAATCATCGACGATTTCTGTACGGCGTGGAGTGCTGTATTTTTCACGAATCTCAACCAACTCTTCACGAATGATGGCATTGATTTTCTCTTCACTTTTCAAGATAGACTCAAGTTCGGCTATGAGTCTGAGCAGTTCAGCCAATTCACTTTCGATTTTTTCTATCTCAAGACCCGTAAGACGTCTGAGTCTCATCTCTAAGATGGCTTTTGCCTGGATTTCAGAGAGTTTGAATCTGCTCATCAGGCTCTCTTTTGCTACGACATCGTCGGCTGAAGCACGGATGATCTTGATGACCTCATCAATGTTATCGACAGCGATCTTGAGACCTTCCAAAATATGCGCTCTGGCTCTTGCTTTTTCAAGATCAAAAATGGTTCTTCTGATGACAATGGTTTTTCTGTGTCTTAAAAACAGATCCAAAAGTTCCATCAGTTTAAATACTTTTGGCTCTTTGTTGACAATCGCCAGCATGATAATACCGAAGGTCACTTGCATTTGTGAACTTTTAAAGAGGTTATTGAGCACGATCTCACTCATGGCATCGCGTTTGAGTTCAAACACAACCCTCATCCCTTCACGGTCAGACTCATCACGTAACTCAGAGATACCTTCTATCTGTTTGTCTCGCACCAGTTGAGCGATATTTTCTATGAGTCGTGCTTTGTTTACCTGATAAGGCAGTTCATCGATGACGATAATCTCTTTGTTTCCCTTTTGTTCAATGTGCGTTTTAGCACGTACCTTGATACGTCCACGTCCTGTAGTGTACGCATCAGTGATCCCTTTGCGACCAAAAATAATCCCGCCCGTTGGAAAGTCAGGACCATGCACGATCTTCATTATCTCTTCAATCGTTGAATCAGGATTATCGATACGATAGATATGGGCATCGATAATCTCATCCAGTCTATGAGGAGGGATGTTGGTCGCCATACCGACTGCAATACCGCTTGAACCGTTGAGCAACAGGTTTGGAACACGTGAAGGAAGCACGTCAGGTTCACGCATAGAGTCATCATAGTTAGGTACAAAATCCACCGTATCTTTTTCAAGATCATTCAAAAGCTCTTCTGCTATCTTGGTCATACGCGCTTCAGTGTACCGCATCGCTGCAGCATTGTCGCCATCGACCGAACCAAAGTTACCTTGTCCATCTACAAGTGGTGCCTGCATAGAGAAATCCTGTGCCATACGCACCAATGCATCATACACTGAACTGTCACCATGCGGGTGATACTTACCGATAACATCCCCGACGATACGGGCGGATTTTTTATAGGGGCTTCTATGTGCCAAACTCAAATCATTCATCGCATACAGTATACGTCTGTGTACAGGCTTTAAGCCGTCTCTTGCATCAGGTAAGGCTCTACCTACAATGACACTCATGGAGTAGTCAAGATAGCTGGCTTTCATACTGTCTTCGATTAAAATCTCTTGTGTATTGTTATGGTCTTCAAACAAATCTGCCATTTTCTTCCTTCAAATAAAGTCATTTATTCTACCTTATAGGATGTCTATCTGGGCTTAAAAGTCGCTCAAAATCGATTTTAGACACCTTAAAATGGATTATGATACTTTTTTACTATTTTATGGTTAACATAATATTTAGTATAAAATCGCTTATTTTGGCTGATTTAAGCTATTAACATTCTCTTACCATACTTAGAATATAATTCTCAAACTTTACTGAATTAGGAAATGATATGCCTATTGAACAACTCAAAGACGTCGTAGATTATGGAGTGATTGGTTTACTTATTTTTTTGAGTTTCATCACCTTTGCGTATGCTATAGAAAGAGTACTTTTTTTCCGCTCTGTCAAGCTCTCTGACTACAGTCATAAACTTGCCCTTGAGATAGACCTCTCCAAACGTCTTGCCACTATTGCATCCATTGGCTCTAATGCGCCTTATATCGGACTTTTGGGAACTGTCCTTGCGATTATTTTGACTTTTTACATCATCGGAGACCAGCAAGATACCATTGACCCGGGTGAAATCATGAAACACCTTGCCCTAGCACTCAAAGCCACTGCAGCTGGACTGGTAGTCGCTATCCCTGCCACCGTACTCTACAACGCCCTACTCACCAAAGTGGATACCCTTTTATCCAAATGGGAAATCATGCAGGATCAAAAATAAGATGTTTGAGACACATATCTTCAATACGGCTAGCCGTATGGGCACTCTGCCGAAGAGTCCTTTCTTGGGCTTTGCCCAGAAAGGAACCGTTAAATGAGACGCGAACGCTTTGACAAGATGAACGTTGTACCGTTCATAGACATCGTGCTGGTGCTTTTGGTTATCATCCTTGCGACTTCGACCTTTGTCAAAAACAAAACCATTGTAGTCGATCTGCCCTCAGCCAGTGCCAAAAAAAGTGAAGAGAAAAAAAGCATTCACATTGCCATCGATAAAGAGGGAAAATATTTTTACGATAAAGAAGCGTTGAGTCTGGAACAGATAAAAGAAAAACTGGTCACGCTCGACCCAAAAAAAGACCTAGTCTCACTCAATATGGACAAAAGTTCAGAATTTCAGCACTTTGTAGACATCATCGACATTTTAAAATCCAAAAATTTTGAAAATATCTCTATCATCACTAAAGAGTAAATACTACTCTGTCATCATCTTGTACGGACGCTTTATCTGCTCGGTAAGTTTATGCAGACTTACCGCTCTGCCTTCGCGCGCAAACTCTTTTCCATCCAAAAATACAATCATCGTAGGTACTGAAAAAACCGCAAAGTGTACAGAGATCTCAAGATTTTCATGTGCATCCAGATAGATCTGCTTTATCTGCGGAAACGCTGCATCAAACAGCTCTTGAAACTTGGGTCTGAGTGCATGGCAGACATTGCAGTGTTCACCTGAAAAATACAGCAGCACACCCACTTCTGTTTGGATGATGTTTTGTAGGGCTTCAAGTGTCATGGGTATCCTTTGATTTTTTTGGAAATTATAGCGTTTAGAGACTCTCATCATGCTTCAATATGCCCGATGTACTTAAGTAAAATGGGATATAATTATGCCCATTACAACTCTAAGGAAGCACAATATGGGTAGAGCGTTCGAATACCGAAAAGCAGCAAAAATGAAACGATGGGGAACCATGTCACGGGTATTTCCCAAACTAGGTAAGATCATCACGATGGCAGCCAAAGACGGCGGGCAAGACCCGGACATGAACCCTAAACTGCGCACCGCCATCCTCAATGCCAAAGCGCAAAATATGCCAAAAGACAACATAGATGCCGCCATCAAAAGAGCCGCAGCCAAAGATCTTGCGGACATCAAAGAGATTACCTATGATGTCAAAGCTAGTCATGGTGTACAGATGATCATCGAATGTGCCACAGACAACAACACCAGAACCGTTGCCAACGTCAAAGCCATTCTCAACCGTAACAATGGCGAGATGCTTACCTCAGGTTCACTGAACTTTATGTTTACCAAAAAATGTATCTTTGTCTTCAATAAAACAGCAGAGATGGACATTGAAGAGCTTGAACTGGAACTCATAGACTTTGGTCTTGAAGAGATAGAAGAAGATGTAGAACCTCAGGAAAACGGTGATGATATCGCCATCATCAGAGTCTATGGAGACTACACTTCATTCGGAGAACTTTCTAAAGCGCTTGAAGAGAAAAAAATTGAGGTCAAAAAAGCCACCCTAGAGTACATCGCCAACACCCCAATAGAACTAGACGAAGCCCACATGGAAGAGATAGACATCCTCATCGACAAACTCGAAGATGATGATGATGTTCAGATGGTGTATACGAATATCGCCTGAAAGACTCAGTCTCATCTTATAATGAGTTTAGGGGCTAGACTAGTTTAGAGGCTAAAAAGACATATCCTGAATTTAGAATATGTCTTGGGGAGAGAGAATATTTTATTTATTAATAAAATGTCATCAATAGATGTGGTGAAGACTCAGGAATATTTACCCCTGCTGTGTCAGATTGTGCCATATGATGTGCCGATGCACTTGATGCCAAACCGATTGCTAGAAGTAACATTGTTGCTAATCTTTTCATGTAAATCCTTTCTTTTTAAAGATAAGGAAGTATAAAATATTAGTATGAAGTGAATGTGAAGATATATTTTTATTTAGAGAAAAATATCTTTATATAACAGGAAGATAAAAAAGATTTCATTTATACAATGAAATCTTTTAGATATATAATTACTATGTTAGTGTTCAAACTGCTCTACAAAACTTTCATAATCGCCATGAAAATCGACAATGCTTCCGTCTTCTTTGATTTGTATTATTCTAGTAGCAAAGGCATCGATGAGTTCTCTGTCGTGAGAGACACAGATGACACCGCCTTGATAGTTGTACAGAGCTTCACCCAGTGCGATAATCGCTTCAAGGTCTAGGTGGTTATTCGGCTCGTCCATCACTAAAAAGTTTGCTGCATCCATCATCATCTTGGAAAGCATTACACGGTGTTTTTCTCCACCCGAACAACTGTTTACTTTTTTCTTCTGCTCTTCACCGGTGAAAAGCATACGCCCGAGTGTTTTTCGGATGTCATCGATGTGCCATTTAGGATCAAAGTTTTGTATCCACTGTGGTAGTTCTTCCTCTCCTGTGACCATATCAGTAGTGTTTTGTGGGAAGTAGCTTGTGGTGATGGTTTGACCCCATTTGAAGATGCCTGCATCAGCTTCAAGTTCACCCATGAGTATCTTGAGTAGTGTTGTTTTACCCACACCGTTACCACCGATGATGGCGATCTTTTCACCTTTGTCCAGTTTGAAAGTGACATCTTCAAATACTTTGAGGTCACCATAACTTTTAGAAAGTCCTTCAACCTCAAGTACTTCGTTACCGATGTCTCTGTGAGGCTTGAACATGATGCTGGGGTCGCGTCTGCTTGAGAGTTTAATCTCCTGTACATCGAGTTTGTCAAGTTGTTTTTGGCGGCTTGTAGCCTGTTTTGCTTTAGAAGCATTGGCAGAAAATCGTGCGATAAATTTTTCCAAATCTCCTTTTTCCTTGAGGGCTTTGTCTCGGTCTGTTTGGGCTTGTTTGGCTATGAGGTTGGCAGCGATATACCACTCATCATAATTGCCCGTAAATTCACGGATATTTTGAAAGTCAAGATCAAGGATGTGTGTCACGACACCGTTAATAAAGTGTCTATCGTGAGAGATAACGAGCAAGGTTCCCTCGTGGCGTTTAAGTTCATTTTCAAGCCATGAGATGGTATCCATATCAAGGTTGTTGGTTGGCTCATCCAACAGAAGCACATCGGGTTTCAAAAAGAGTACTTGCGCCAGCAATATCTTAAACTTATCGCCACCCGTGAGCGAAGACATCAGATCATTGTGCTGTTCAGGAGGGAAACCTAGAGACTGGAGCAGTTTTTCTATCTTGACATCAGACTCATACGTAGGGTCTTCATCGGCGCAGATCATCTCGAGTTCACCCAAACGGTTATTGACTTCGTCACTCTCGAAATCGCCTTCCATATAAAGTTTTTCTTTCTCTTTTTGGGCATCAAAAAGTTTTTTGTTTCCGTACAATACGGCATCTTTAAGCGTATAGTCTTCAAAGGCGTACTGGTTTTGACTTAAAACACCCAGTTTCAGACCGGCTTGAAGCTGTACTTCTCCGTCACTTTGCTCCAATTCACCAGATAAAATTTTAAGAAATGTCGATTTACCCGCACCATTGGCACCGATGAGACCGTAACGTTTGCCCACATCCAGCGTGATGTTGATTTTATCAAAAAGCACTCTTTTTCCATATCGTTGTGTTAAATTTACCGTACTAAGCAAGTATTATCCTTGTATCTTATTTATGTATGGGATTTTAGCATAATGTGCTGAAAGTGGAAGAGAAGTGCAAAGCATCTTGTCTTATCTAGAAGAAGACTGACGCTCTTCGCTTTGGAGTTTCATCAGTAAACGGGCATTGTTTGTGCGAAGCCTATTAATGTCTTCCTGCAAAGCATCATACTGCTCCTTAAAGGCTATGTGCTCCTGCGTGAGTGACTGGTGCATCGTTTGGAGTGTTTCAAATCGTGATAGAGTTTGTGCAAGCTCTTTTTCAAGTGTCGCGTAGTTTTCTTGGAGTTGGGAGAGTGAGACTTGAGTTGTCTGAAGTACCTCTTTTGTATGAGCAAACTCTTTTAGGGTTTGCTCATTGTGTGCATTTTTACTCTTGAGAGCTTTTCTTTCACTCTCCAAAGCCGCGATAGTCTCTGTCTTATCGGTGTTATCCGAAGAGACATCCAAAAAGCGGTCTTTATAGGTCTTGACCCGCATTGCTGAGACAACCACGACCAAGACAATAAAAAGCAGTATCGCCAGTGCCAAACCACCCATAAAAGTCCAGTTAAAATCGTTTTGCATTTTTAAGGCCAACTCTTGCACTGCTTCTTTATCCTTCTATCTTGTCGTACCCTGCAGGGTAATCACATCGCATGGAGGATGCAGGCAACTCACCTTTGCCGTAACGCATCTGCTTAAATACAATCTGCACTTTATTGTCCAAATCATCAAAATAGGCAATACTCTGAAGCTTTTTTTGCGCATCTATCTGTATGGTGTATTGTTTGTTTTCGTATTCTGCCACATAGATGTTTTGACCTTTTGGTTCTGCTTTTTGGAGTATTTTAGCGATATCGATGCCCTGATCTATCAGATAAACAGAGACCTGTTCCAAATCATGGTCAACCACCAAAATTTCCAAACCGTTGGTACATACTTCTTTTTGCGTCGGGGTCTCATAACTCCACTTAAAAAGGGTTTCATTTGAAAAACGAACCTTTCCACTGTAATGAATGACCGTTTTTTTTGTATTGGTGATCTTCTGGCTAAATACTGCCTGAAAATTTTCCGGCAGGGCGATACCGGCAAAGACTGTAGATGACACCAATAGCAATAATAACGACACTCTCATAGTTGATTCCTTCTGTGGGTTTATACTATACCAAAAGTGCACTTGTATCACGATGATGTCTGGGATTGTGTGCATCAAATTGTTACAAACAATGCAAAAGCGTCACACTTAACTTAACGGAAGATTAATCACTATTTGGATAAAATAGTCCCAATTTATGCAAAGGCTCAACCTACATGATAAAAAGCGTACTTAAACTCTTTGGCACCCAAAATGATAAAATCGTCAAAAACTACCTCAAAAAAGTAAAAACCATCAATGCACTGGAAAGCACCTATGAAGCGATGGATGATGATACGCTCAAGGCGACGTTTGAGGCACTCAAACAAGAGGTAAAAAACAGCATAAAAACCGTGGATGAAGTTCTCGTTGACTCATTTGCCATCACCAGAGAAGCTGCCAAGCGCAGTTTGGGTATGAGACATTATGATGTGCAAATGGTCGGGGGATTGGTTCTTAACGATGGGAACATCGCTGAGATGAAAACCGGTGAAGGTAAAACACTGGTTGCAACACTCTCTGTGGTACTCAATGCCATGAGCGGTAAAGGGGTACATGTGGTCACAGTGAATGACTATCTGGCACTTAGAGACTCTGAAGAGATGAGACCTTTGTATGAATTTTTAGGTTACAGCGTAGGGTGTATCGTCTCGGGTATCCACCATGAAGCGCAACGAAAAACACAGTATGCCTGCGATATCACCTATGGAACAAATAACGAATACGGATTTGACTACCTGCGCGATAATATGAAAGTACGTGCCGAAGAAAAAGTGCAGCGTGAACATCATTATGCCATTGTCGATGAAGTGGACTCCATCCTCATCGATGAAGCACGTACACCACTCATCATCTCAGGGCCTACCCAACGTGACCATAACCACTATGCACAGGCTAATGCCATCGCAAAACAGATGATACGCGGAGAGAAGTTAGCGACAAAACCTGGTGAGCCTGAACAAACTACGGGTGATTTTATCGTCGATGAAAAAAACCGAACGATTGTCATGACAGAAGAAGGACTCCAAAAAGCGCAAGACCTGTTCGAAGTGGAAAACCTCTACAATCTTGAAAATGCAGCCCTCTCCCATCATCTTGATCAGGCGCTTAAAGCGCACTATATCTTTGTAAAAGATGTAGATTATGTGGTACAAAATGATGAGATTATCATCGTAGATGAATTTACAGGCAGGCTCTCTGAGGGACGCCGTTACTCTGAAGGGCTGCATCAGGCACTTGAAGCCAAAGAGAGTGTAGAGATACAGGAAGAGTCGCAAACGCTTGCAGAGATCACTTACCAAAACTACTTCAGGCTTTACAAAAAACTCGCGGGTATGACAGGTACAGCACAAACTGAAGCCACAGAGTTTTCACAAATCTACAACCTTGATGTCATCTCAATACCGACCAATCTTCCAGTAGCAAGAATGGACAAAAATGACCTTATCTACAACACAGAACGCGAAAAAATGGATGCGGTGGTGCGAAGAGTCAAAGAGCTACACCAAAAAGGACAACCTGTACTCATCGGTACAGCCTCCATCGAAAAATCAGAAATGATACATGAAAGACTCAAAAAAGAGAAAATCGCCCACAACATCCTCAACGCCAAAAACCACGCTCAAGAAGCAGAAATCATCGTCAATGCAGGTCAAAAAGGAGCGGTAACTGTTGCTACCAACATGGCTGGACGTGGGGTAGATATCAAGATAAATGATGAGGTGAGAAGTCTGGGCGGACTGATGATATTGGGCACAGAACGTCATGAAAGCAGACGTATAGACAACCAGCTCAGAGGTCGTTCAGGACGACAAGGCGATCCGGGTGAAAGCCAGTTCTTTTTAAGTCTTGATGACAATCTACTCCGCATTTTTGGCGGTGAGAAAATCAGAAACATCATGAATAGACTCGGTGTTGAAGAGGGTGAATTTATCGATTCCAAAATCGTCACGCGTTCGGTTGAAAAAGCACAGAAAAAAGTAGAGAACCAACACTACGAATCACGAAAACACATCTTGGAATATGATGATGTTGCCAACCATCAAAGAAAAGCCATCTATGCCTTTAGAAATCAGCTGCTTGACCCAGCTTTTGATATGACTGCAAAACTCAAAGAAAACCGCGCTGAGTACATCGCTTACCTCTTGAGTGAAGCTGAAATCTTTGCAGGTATGCAGACAGAGGACTTCAATACAGACAAGCTGGCTGCGCTTATAAAAGAAGAGCTTCACATCGAGGTCAAAAGCGAACAGTTTAAAGCCAAAGAAGTAGAAGAAATCACTTCCATGATCACTGAAATGATGGAAACGCTTTACGAAGCAAAAATGTCCCAACTCAGCACAGAACAAAGACAGGAGATAGAACGTATCCTGTATCTTCAGGTGCTTGACCCGCAATGGAGAGACCACCTCTATGAAATGGATGTGCTTAAAACCGGTATAGGGCTTAGAGGGTACAACCAAAAAGACCCGCTTACTGAGTATAAACAAGAGAGTTACAAACTCTTTACGGATCTTGTCGTTCGTATCAAGTTAGAGGCAGTTAAAGTGCTTCAGCTGGTACAGTTCAATTTTGAATCTCCCCAAGAGGAAGAAGCTGCAATAGAACACATCAGAGAAGAGTTAGAGAGCAGCATTGCTGACGCTACACTCAGTACCGATGCGCCAAGCAAAAACAAAAGCAAGACACTCACAAGCGAAAAGAAACCCAAAAGAAATGACCCATGCCCATGTGGTTCAGGCAACAAATACAAAAACTGCTGCGGACAAAGCGGTCCCAAAAAAGGCCTTTTGGCGTAAGTAATGAGTGTAAACAATCAAAGCAAAACAGCAGTAGCACCTAATAAAAAGCTGATTCGGCATATCATCAGACATTATCTCAAATACGACAGAGAAAATCCTTTTATCTTTGTCTCCGCTTTGCTGGCTTTTTTAGGCATCGCTGCTGGGGTGATGGTCTTAATGATTGCCATGGGTATCATGAACGGGACACAAAAAGAGTTCAGTAAAAAACTTTTTGTCATGAACTACCCGCTCACTGTCCTGCCTCTTGAAGAAGATGCGCTAAATGAAGAACTCCTAGACACGTTGGCTCAAAAATTTCCCCAGCTACAATTTAGCCCCTACTACACCACACAAGTCATCACCAAAAATGACGGTGCGGTACAAGGCTCTTTAGTCTACGGTGTGGATTTTGACAAAGAAGCAGCTATCAACCCTATCTTTAAAGAAGCCAGAGGAGATACGCAAAATAGATTTGGTGTGGTCATCGGAGAAGGACTCTCTTTTGAGATGAATGCCCAAAAAGGCGACAAAGTCACGCTCTATTTTTCAGAACAACAAGCCATCGGCTTTGGGACTATGCCGCTTCAAAAACGTTTCAGTGTGGATGGTATCTTCAAATCGGGTCTCAAAGCGTATGATAAAGCCATCATGTACACCTCGCTTGAAGCTTTTAGGAAACTGCTCAAGCGAAAAGTGGGAAGTTATGACGGTCTGCACATCTTTACCAAAAATCCTTTAGATGAGATTGAAGCAATCAAAAAAGTGTTGCCCCAAACGGTAGTCATAGAGGGTTGGTGGCAGCAAAACGGGAACTTCTTTGCAGCGATGGAGATGGAAAAAAAAGCACTTTTTCTGGTTTTATTGCTCATCATCTTAGTCGCATCGCTCAACATCATCTCTTCTTTACTGATGACCGTGATGAGCAGAAGATCTGAGATAGCCCTTTTGCGTACATTGGGAGCGACAAAAAAAGAGATACAATCGATTTTTTTCACTTTGGGGCTTATTATCGGAAGTATGGGGATTTTTGCAGGTACTCTGCTTGGCGGGCTTGGTATATGGGCACTTAAGACCTTTGATATTATCTCTATGCCTGAAGATGTGTACGGTACCAGCAAACTGCCTGTTGATCTGATGCTGAATGATTTTGGACTGATACTGCTTGGCACAAGCATCATTATCATTTTTTCAGCACTATACCCGGCCAAAAAAGCCGCACAGACAGATCCTTTAACCGTTTTGAGAAACGAATAGTAGTGAAGCTCTTTTCTTACCGCTTATGGTATTAAAAAATGGTATGATGATATAATCAATTCAGATTTTACACTAGGTATAGGATAGACGTGAAAATACTCAGCATTCTTCTTTGTTTGACACTTTCGATATGGGCTGTACAAGTAGACAGCAGACTGTACCAAGAAGGTGATACTTTGGTCTATTATGACCAGATTTTGGAAAAAATATCTAACACGACTGCAGTAGATGATGAAGATGTAGAGCGTATCAAAAGTGAAAAAAATCTGCTGGAAAAACTTCGCACGATGGTAACCAAAGAGCCGCCGTTACAAACACTTGACTCCAAACTTGTCGGTAAAGAGACCATTGAGGCGACTGAGTATATCAAGCTTTTTGATACGGTATCACTTGCACTTGAAAAGAAAATAAAACTGGAACAAAACCAAATGTTCATTCAGGAAAGGCTCTCTTATCTTAAAAAACGTATTGAGGGCATCTCTGATTTTCAACATGAGAACCTCTTGCTTTACCAGCTCCAATTTGCTTACTATAAACTCAAACAACAGTATGAAAAGGTTTCCATCTCTAACTATCAGCACTTTTTATCTGAAGGTGAAACACTGCTGGCTACACTCATCCCACGTGTACAATTTGATCTAAGTGCTTATGAGATCAGTCTTGCAAAAGACCAACAGGAGATAGTCCAGCTCAACAAGAAGCTTGTCGCTACCAATCTTGCCAAAGAACGTGAACTGCTTTCTCAGGAGACTATCTCAAAAAAACTTGCAAGCAAACTCAAAGAGCTTCAGCTTGCACACAACAAAGCACTCATTGCACTTGCAGACAAAAGACTGCTTTTGACTTTAAGTTATTATCAAAAGAAGAACTTGCGCGCTGTATTGTTGCAGCGAAAAGAATTACGTAGTACCATAGAACAATTAACCCTAGAGAGAACTTTATATCAAGCAAAGCTCATCGAACTTGAGAACCTGACCAAGTCAAGTGACGATCCGATCAATTATAATTATTTGACTTTGAAAGAAAATGTCCTCTCTTACTATGACAACTTCTATAGTTATATCAGCAACCCTTTTATGGTTTTGGATGAAACGCCTATCAGTTTTCTTAGCATATTCAAGCTTCTTGGAATTTTGTTCTTAGGCTTCATCATCGCAAAGATCTATTTTAAACTCTTTACCAAGCTACATAAAAGACGTAAAGACATGAGTACAACTTCTATTAAGATCGTTGCCAATATCGGTGCGACTTTTATCTTTTTTGTCACTTTTATCATTGCAATGAGTACGATAGGATTAAGCGTTACCAATCTTGCCGTTCTAGCCGGTGCACTCTCAATCGGTGTGGGTTTTGCGCTGAGAAGTTTAGTTTCAAGTATTATCTCAGGTATGGTGTTGCTCAGTGAAAACTATATCAAACTGGGAGATTATATACGCATTAAAGAGACGCTCACGGGAAAAGTGATGGATATAGGTTTTAGGGCAACCGTCATTCGAACCATCGATAACATTCATATACTTGTTCCAAATAGCGACCTCATAGACGGACAGGTAATCAACCTGACATTTGAAGACCGGATACGTAGAATCTATATCCCTTTTAAAGTACCCTACGGCAGTGATGTAAAAAAGATAAGATCCGTGATACTTGAAGCCGTTATGGCAAGTAAAATCCCTTTGCTTAGGGATGTCAAAATGCGTAAACCTGCTGTATGGATGAGCGGTGTGGGTGAAAGCTTCATCGAACTTGAATTGCTGGTCTGGATAGAAGGCATACGTCCTTCAACGAAGTCAAATCTTTTGATATTGATCTACGATACCCTCACAGCCCATGGCATCGCCATGCCGCATCCTCAACTTGATCTTCATATCAAAGACCGTCGTGTGCTTAATGCATTGCGCTAAAAACGCTTTGCATGACACTGTTTATGGTTTTTTCTGAATCAAGTTTGAAGGCGCCTCAAGGGTTCTCTTGACAATCTGTAAAGGGAGCGTCAATATCTCTTTGGCAGCTGAAGTATTTACCACAGGCTTATCCAAGCCTCCTGTAATTTTGAGTCCTACCGTCATACTTTTGTTCTCACCCATCACAATATAACCCACAAGTGGCAGATTACCTATCAATTTACCTAAGTTGCGTGCGATTTGTATGGCTAAGTCGATCGTGATGGTTTTTTTCTCCAGATCAATCTCTCCTTTGCCTGCGATAGTAGCCGTAGCCCCTTTGATGTAGATTGAATCAAAGATGATATGTTTCTGTTCAATAATCCTGTACTCCACAACGCCTTCTTCTATAGAAAATCCTTTTTGTGAAAACCCCGGATTGTGCAATACGGCCAGATCGGGGAGCGTATTGATGAGGGCAAGCGTGTTGTTGTATGCTTTAAAATCTTTCATCACACCTCCCTCTACAATAATCTCTCCTTTCATTATTTTTTTTTGAACCCCTTGGGCTTTAAAAGTATAACGCCCTGAATAAAGTCCTTCAAAATTAATCAGTTTATGCAGTACCTTATCTTTGATACGTAAGGCCTGTATCGAAATATCCTCATTTTTTTTGGAAAACTTGATAATATCACCGTCTGCACTTCCTAAGGCTTTTATGTCGCCGTTTTGTTCCAGCTCAACATCATAACTCTCTGTAAGCAAGGTATGATCACCATGCCTTAAATAACTGTTTTTACCTAAAATAAGAAGCTTCTTTCTCTCTTTACTGCTTTGTTTGGGCTGCATTTCTAAAAATTTTTCAAGGTCTATGTTGATGTCTTGGAGCCTCAGACGTGACTTTGACTCATTATAGTGAACCCGTCCACCAAATGCATAAAAGTTAAAATCTGAAGGTGTAAGAGTTGCTGAAAAAGGAACTCGCACCTGGCAGTTGTCTTCATTTTCATATAGTACACACGATGACCGCTTGAGCACACCCTCAAAGCTAAAATCTTTGAAATTGTTTGTTTTGACAGATACATTTCCTCCTTCACTAAAAGGTTCGGGGTCAAAAAGATAGGGTTTTAGTGTACTCAAATCAGTAATATCAATCTGTGTCTTCTCTTTGCTTTGAATAATTTTGGTTGAAAATTTGGGAAGCAGGAGAAGCAAATCATTTTTATACTCAAGCTGCACAGGAAACGTTTCATTTTTTAGCGAAAAAATGGTCTGCCCTTTTGCTTCCAACACAATCGATTTTGCCTTCACGCTCAAGTCTGCTTGTTGTTGTGCCAAATGAATGATACCCTCAACCTGTGCCTCATACAAGCTGTCTTTTAAAACCATGCCCTCCAGAGAAATTGCTCCTTTTTTATAGTGTAATGCTCCCTTTTCTACCGGGAGTTTGATGGTGTTGATCTGTACCACACCTTTGCTCAGATTTGCGTCTACCAAAAAATCCTGTCTGTCATCTTTGAGCCCTAAACTCGCCCTAAAGCGTGCATCCATCTTTCCGTTCTCTTGCAAAACAGGTATATGTAACTTATATGCCTGCAAAAGCGCTTGCAAGGTTGTATCAAAAGGTGTATCAAATCGAAGGTCAAGATTCAGTGTCGTGTTGTCATCACTCACGTTGAGAATGGAGACGGTACTTCCCTCAAGGCTTTTACCTTCATACACGGGTGCATTCAAGTCAAAAAACAGCCCATCGTTTTCGTAGCGCAACACAAAACGGGGAGTAAGAACCGGTGCAACATCTTCTTTAAAATAGATACGGCAGTCGGTAAAAAGCCCTTTTGCTTTGAGGGTATTTTTTTCTATCTTAAACTGTTTATTTTGGATACTGGCTTGCGCACTTAGCTCAAGCAGTTTATACTGCTGCGCTTGTACTTTGTCTAAAATCCATGCTTTTACCGTATCATTCAGCTCGAACTTTGCTATCAAAGGATGCAAATCAGAAAATGTATCACTTGCAAGACTAAAATCGATCCGATTGTCTCTCTTGTGGGCAGTAAATCTTCCCTTTATCGTAAAGGCATCAAACTCCCCTTTTGTACTTAAGCGGTCAGTTTGAAAATCATACTGAAGTGTTCCGCTGATACGTAAATCATCTTTTTTAAGATACAGAAGTGAAACCTCAGCTTCAAATTTATTGCCCACTCTATGGATATTGCCTGCAATTTCATACTGATTACTAGTAATATAGAGTACATCATCTGCAAAAACCAAAGTCAGTGTATCATTTTTAAACTGGATATCTTTAAGCTCGATATAGTCAAAAAAAGTAAACAGATATTTAATTCTGTCAAATGCCGTATCGATATTTGCAAATGAAGGTGCCGTTTTACGATGAGGCAGTATCAACCTCTGGCCTGTTACTATAAACCTCTTATCGAGTTTAATGTATAATCCATTCACCGTATAGCCCGCCACAGTGAACATGTCTAGCTTAATACCTACCTTAAGCCAGATAAAGAGTGTAAGAAAAAGGATAACAAAAACCATGAGTATCGTACGTATCATACCCCTGATGGCATGGATAAAGAACATCGTACTCACTTTAATCATCACCTTTGCCTTTTACACCACGCTGCCCATTCAAACGACACGTACTCTTTTTGTGCCACAGGGTTCTATTTCGCACATTATAGCACAGCTGGCACAAAAAGGCTATGCGCTAAGCCCCATAGACAGGTATATCCTGGCATTTCTCGGCAAACCCCAAAGTGGCTGGGTGGACATCGGTGCAACGGAGCTCAACCGTATTGATTTTCTGCATAAACTTGCAACTGCTAAAGCCAAAATGGAACCCTTGACATTGATTCCAGGAGAGACGACTGAACTCTTTTTGGAGAGTGTGGCACAACAGCTCAAGCTAGACAAAAACAAACTTCTTGCTTACTATAACGAATTTTCACATTTCCCTGAAGCCGGTATCTATGCTGATACCTATTATGTGCCCTACGGCATCGGTGAAAAACATCTGATCTATTTTCTTTTAGAAGAATCGACGAAAAAATATGAAGAAATCTCTCAAAGGGTCTATGGCAACTACAGAGAGAAAAAATGGCTTGATATACTCATCATCGCTTCTGTGATACAAAAAGAAGCAGCAAACACTGAAGAGATGCCTTTGGTCTCTTCAGTTATCTACAACCGTCTTAGTAAAGGCATGGCACTGCAGATGGACGGCACACTCAATTATGGCATCTATTCGCACGCCAAGATAACCCCTGAGCGCATTCGCAACGATACAAGCCGCTTTAACACTTACAAATACAAAGGTTTGCCTCCTTCACCCATAGGTGCTGTCAGCTTCGATGCACTCAAGGCTGCCATGAAACCTGCCAAGACTGAGTTTCTCTATTTTATGAAAAATGCGCAAGGTACGCATGATTTTACGCAGAGCTTCGATGCCCATCGCCAAAATGTAAAAAAAGCCCAATAGCACCCAAGACTTTACTGCACTTTATATTTTTTTTTGATACAATTTAGTATGGAGCTACATACTTCATGCTTTACATTTCAATGTGAAGCCATATTTATCTACAAAGAGGAAGAATGATGGAAAAAGAACTTAAAGAAAAATTGGACAAAGTAGTCTTACTTATTAATGACATGATGGTAGATCCTGATATTGATATTGAATACTGTATACCTGAAATAGCAACGACAACTGACACTTGTGATGTAAACGGAGATCCGTATATCTTAGTAAAATATGTCATCAGCGAATACAATACACCCACACGTAAAATTCGTTTAGGAAAAACCTATCTTGACTATACGGCTGAAAAAATTGCCGATTTAGTTACTTTTTCCATAGAGCAGTTCAAATCTGAAATTGATTCTGTACAAATGGGATAAAAAATCAAGCAACTCTTCTGTTTTTTAACAAAAGAGTAATGCTTAACATTAAATAGTACAAAGGAAAATACCATGCAACAAGAACTCAAAGCAAAATTAGAAAAAGTCATAGACTTGGTGAATAATGTCCTAGTCGATCCGGATATTGAAATTGATTACTATATCCCTGAAAATATAGAAAAAATCGATATGCATGACACACACTCTTCAGCCCCTTATGTCTTACTCAAATACGCTATCAATGAGACACATGTACAAGAGCAAAAGATATTGATTAAACACAACTATCTCAGTAAAACACCTGAAGATTTGGCCAACCTTGTTACTTTTTTTATTGAACAATTTATAGAGCAAATCAGCTCTGTCCAAATTGGACCACAATAAAAAACCAGTATAAAGACTCTATCATTGAGTCTTTATAGCAGGCTTAAAGTACCTAGACAATATCTCCCAGATCATCCTCATACAGTATCTCTTTATCAAGCAAACGTAGCGATAGCACCTCTATTTTTTCCCAATGTGCCTCTACCAATTTAATGGTTTTATGCTCACTCTGCGTCATCCAACGTTCAAGTGCATCATCGATTTTTTTTGTGCTTTGTTGTGTATTGTTTGACGTATGTGTATGCTGCTGGGCATTGGTATGTCCCTTCATGTTGACATACCTCACCTCTGTATCCATACCGTAGTGGGTGATCGCCATATAAGCATCGTGGATAGCATGCTGCAAATCCGCAGATCCTTGCATATCTAAGCCTTCAATACTTCCATATTTTTTGATTTGTGCTATTCTGCCGGCTAGCGATACACAAATTCTATTTTGGATATCTTCAATGGTCATATTGCTTTCACCCTCTTCATAATTGTTGGCGATAAAGCCATTTTTATGATTGCGTGGTGTAAGTGCGATTTGTTTTATCTTGAGGTGAGGCATCAGAATTTTGGAGATAACCGCATGTGCTGCTTCTTTGATGGAAGCTTTGAGAAAAAGTTGTTCGTTGGAGATATGGGAGATGTTTTCACCATATTTGATGGTATTGATCTGTTTTATCAATATCTCCTGCGTGATGTGCGGTACGTTGTGTCTAATACAGTAGTAGGATGCTTCTTTGCTTACCAGTTCTAGCTGTGCACCCGTCATACCTGCGGTATAAGTCAAAAGTTTATGCATATCAAACTTACCGCTGGTTGGCTTATGTTTGATGATCTTGTCGATAAAATATTTCCTGGCATCTTTGTCCAAATCATCTATCTTGATATGTATTTCTATTCTTCCTGGCCTTATGATGGCACTGTCGATATTTTCTTTATAGTTGGTCGCAGCGATGATAAAAACATTTTCATCTTCTTTATTTGAAAATCCATCCATTTCAGCTAAAAATTTATTGATCTGAACTTCACGGTTATTTCCTTTTTCACGTATACCAATGGTGTCGATCTCATCGATAAAAATGATAGATGGCGCATACTCTTTGGCTTTGGCAAATACTTTTTTAATCTTGTCCAGCTGCAGCAGCTCCACACCTGTAATAGAGATAAAAGGCAACTGCGCTTCAGCCGAAAAAGCTTTTGCCAAAAGTGTTTTTCCTGTACCGGGAGGGCCGTATAGCAACATCCCCTTTGGAGGTTGCACATTAAAGGCTTTGAGCATTTTGGGCTCTTTTAAAAAGTTAATAACTTCTTTGAGTCTCGTTTTTGCTGTAGTATGACCTGCAATATCGGCAAAAGAAACATTGGGGATATCAAATACCAGCCCATCCTCACTAAAATCCTTGATACGCTTCACCTGCTTAAACCGACAGTTTTTGATGGTGTAAGTAATAGTGTTACCTTTGGCACTAAAGCCCTCATCGATTTCCAGTTTGATGTTTTTTCTAAACAGCTCTTTAACCAGTTTTTGTTCAGCAATAAGCGTTGAGATGTTTTCCTCTATGAAATCAACGGTTTTTTTACTCAGTACCACTTTGATTGCGTTGTACTTTGGCATCTCATCACCCAAACTGATGAGATAATCTGTCAGTTTGCTAAAAAAGTTTTCACCCACTTTGTTTTTGATCCGTCTGGCATCAAGCTCAGGTGCAAAAAGCAGGATTTGGGTTTTTAAAAAGTTTTGAAAATGTTTATCTACCAAAAACTCTATCTGGAACTTTGTATTAAACACCTCTTGGTACTCCAAAAAGGCTTTTTGACCGATGGCCTCATAGGCAGGATAGTTGAGTTTGTTAAACAACACGATGGTTGCCTGCGAGAAGCGCGAGATAAGCTCGGGTATGATCGCTTTTTGCATCCCGCCTGATTTGATATTGGGTTTTTCTTCTCTTTTAAGGGCTTCGAGTATCATCGATTCGGCCTGGATGTAGTCATCATCGATGAGCTTGACAAATTTGTTATCTGAGTAAAGCTCTTCACCCAAACTGGAGGTGATGATAAAGATTGACTCTTTAAAATCCACAATAAAATTTGCATTATCTTCGGTATAGACCTTCTCTTCTGCATCATTACAGGGCTGATCGGTTATCTTATCCCACCCGCAGGCATCGCGCATCACTCCGCCCTCAAAGATGGACAAAAGATTGGTCTGTATGACATTATCTGCTTTCTCAAACGCATCCAGCACGATGATGGATTTGGGATGATCGTGCACAAAACCTGTAAGCTGTCCGATGCTGTAGCCCGACCAGCCTTTAGGGTATCCGTACAATTCCCCGCCATTTTGCTCATGGTACTGTGTCATGTCAAATTTTCGTATTTTGTACTCAGGCAGATTTTTGGTCATCAACTCTGCTAGGTACGTCTTACCCGTTGCAGGTGAGCCCAAAAACAGATAAGTTGCTTTTGGACCACTTTTTGTTGTAAGGATATTGGTCTTGATACTGTTGACAATGGCATCGATAGCTCTATCTTGCCCAAACAACTCCCCAGTAAGCGATTTTCTAAGCTTATTCGCCAGCTTCATATAGTCTTGATTGTCGTTCATTATGCTTTTCTTTGCTTCTATTTTTAATCCGGCTTAGCCAAAATTTCAGACTAAAGTACCATAAAATGATTAGAATGGGATTTTACCTTATCTTAACTTGTATTTGTGTCGCATTAACTCATCTACACGCTTTGAGCTTGGGATGCAAACATATCCCTAAAACAAAACCATCTGCACAAAATTGAGTACCAGCATCGCTACAAATCCGATGCGGCAGACTAGCAAGGGGTTTCTTTCGATGAAAGAGGTGTGTTTGTCAAAATAGGGTTTGACGTTGCTTGGATGGGTGAGTTCGTACTGCATCACAGAGTAGTTGCGGTAGCGTTTGTCGGTGTCGGTCTCTAGCGCTCTAAGCATGATGCTTTCAAGCCATGTGGGTATGTTGGGGTTGAGCTTAGAGGGTGCTTTTATTTTTCTGTCAAACGATGGGTTTTGGAAAGGTTCTATCTCTCCAAAAGGGTATTTCTGTGTCAGGGCTTCATAGAGGGTTACGCCTATGGCATAGATCTCGGTTTGTTCGTTAATAGGCTCTTGCCTGAAACGCTCAGGTGCAAGGTAGGTGGGTGTCCCTGCGCGTGAGATGTTCGTATACGCCTCGGTGATACTGCCAAAATCAACCATTTTAAAAACGGTTTTCCCTCTGCACTGCGTGAGCATAATATTTTCAGGTTTAATGTCGCCATGCACAAGGTCATACTTGATCAAAAACTGCGACATCTTCAATAAAAACATCCCCAGTTCAATGCCCAATTCCACCGAAAGCGGTTTTTTGATGGTATGCGCTTTGAGCGTCACCCCCTCGATATAACTCATCACATAATACCGCTGGGTACGGTTTTTTGGTATGGCGGCTTTAGGGAAAAAACCTGCTTTGAGTCTTTTTGCCATCCACGCTTCTTTAACAAACAGATCGAGCAACGCTTCATCTTCAAGCGTCTCATACGGAGCAAACTTGATAACATACTGCAATCCGTTTTTTTCACACAGCCAAGTGCGTTCATTTTGTATGAGCGGTTTGAGCAAGGTGTATCCATCTATGGTCTCTTGCGCCACATACTGTGGCTTGACAAGCAGATTGCTCTGTTTGAGTTTGAGTCTGGGATCTACCTCTTTGATCTCGATGACCACTGCAGAGGTATCATCAGGCAGATTGTCTTGGTGTAGATTACTGGCTTGTTTGACCAAAAATGATGCACCCATCATCATACCATCAAGCAGTTCCTTTTGGCTAAGTACAGTGTAAAGTCCGTCACTACACAGTAGTATCTGGTCTTGCGCTAAAAGATTGTTCTCAAAATAGTACGGCGAAACATGCTCTTCTAACCCGATAGCCATTGTCAAAACATTGCTCATGCCTTCTTCTTGCATCACATGATCATGCGAAAGCTGGGTTAATGCATCCTCTTCGTCACTACGCCTCAAGTAGATACGGCTGTCACCCACATTGGCACCATAGAGTCTGTCACCTTCTATGACGACCAACGCCAGTGTAGTGACCAGTTCTTGGCGTCCGTACTGTGTTATGGATTCCAGATAGAGCACTCTGTTGATCGTCTCTATAAAGTGTTTGATGGATTTTTCCATCGTCCAGCTTTTAGGTCTGTTTTTAAGTGCATTGATAAGAAAAACAACGGTGTGTGAAGCGGCTTGTGCCCCCTGTAGTGCAGACCCTACGCCATCGCACAACACTGCTACGGTAAGATTTTCCATCACTTTGACTTCAAAAAAATCATCACCTTTGAGATGTTTACCTTTTGCAAGCATAAATCCGGATGTTTCTATGTTTTGATATGCCATACCAAGCCTTTGTTTGACGTACTATATTATAGCAATGTTTGAGAAAATTCCTACGCATCCTATCTGCTTAAAATCTAACCAGATACCTTTAAATTTTATCTTATTGTGTTAGAATCGCGCTCTTAAAATAAAAGGATTTTAGTGAAAGTAAGCGTTGAAAAAATAGATGATATCAATATGATTCTCATCGGTACAATCGAAGATGCAATGACCCAACAAAAGGTCTCAGAGCTCAAAGAACAAGCGGCAAAAATACCTCAACAATCCTCAGACACAGAGCCTACACAGATGAGCAATGAACAGTTTGAGCAAGAAGCAGGGAGTCAGATACTCAAAGCATTTATCCAAGAAGGTCTCCAAGAGGCAGGTGTAGATGTTGAAAATATCTTGGGACAGCCAGGATTTAGAAAATATGAAAAAAGAGATGAGGGTATCTATCTTGAGATACTACTCTCCACAAGCCCTTTTGTTGATACTTCCATCAACTACAAAGATGCTATACCTGCATACAAAAAACCCATAGCAGACCCCAAAAAAGTAGAAACCAAACTGCTTGAGATGGCGACACAACAGGCATCATTTACTGCCATAGCAGAACCAAGAGCAGTGATGTTTGGTGATGCGTGCGTCATCGACTTTGAAGGATTTTTGGACGGGGTTGCTTTTGAAGGCGGTGCGGCTGAGAAATTTAACCTCAAGATCGGTTCAAACTCGTTTATTCCAGGTTTTGAAGAACAGCTCATCGGTATGGGCTATGGTGAAGAAAAAACCATCTCTGTTACTTTTCCAACTGAGTATCAGTCAGCTGATTTGGCGGGGAAAGAGACGGAGTTTAAAGTCAAACTGCATGAGATACAAGAACAAAAACCACTTGAGCTGAACGATGCCTTTGGACAAAAAATACTCAATGACGCCACTGCCACACTCGAGACACTCAAAGGCAAACTGGCTGACCAGATCACGGCTGATGTCTTGACACAACGCTATTATGAGGAGCTCAAACCAAAACTCATCGAAGAACTGCTCAAGCTGTTTAGCTTTACCCTGCCACAAAATGTCGTCGAGCAGGAGATAGATGCCAAAAGCTTTGAAGCAATCCAGCAGATGGATGCTGTAGAGCAGACTCGTTACAAAGACGACAAAGCACTTTTTCATGCACTCAGAGAAAGTGTAAAAAAAGCTGCTCAAAACAGCATCAAGCTCGCACTCATCGTAGAAGCCTTGGCACTAAAAGAAAATGTAGTTGTCAATGACCAAGAAGTGCTTTCTGCCCTGTATTATCAGGCTATGATGTCAGGACAGGATGCACAGGAACTTGTGGCATATTATGAAAAAAACAATCTGATGCAGTCAGCTAAGATGAGACTCACTGAAGACAAACTCTTTGGTCAGATGCTAGGGTTTAATCTCTAGCATCAGCATCTTAAATGATACCGCCTGAGTGAACCCCCCATGTGGTTCTCCAGCGTGTTTTTACCAGTGAAATACCCAAAATAGCCACAAGTACAACGGCCGCAACTATCATAAATCCTGCCGCATAGCCATCAAATGCACCTTTGGACCATCCAAATGTCTTAATCAGCGCTGTACCGCCAAGCCCACCGGCTGCACCGATGATACCTGTCATGATACCGATATCTTTGCCAAATCGCTGCGGTACCAGCTGAAAGACCGCTCCGTTTGCCATACCGAGATTTGCCATGATGAGGAAAAGCACCACGATTGCCAAAGCAAAGGGCAGTGTGACAGTAGCATTGAGCAATGCCAAAGCAGTGACGGTTCCAAAGAAGATGTAGAGTGATTTCACCCCGCCCATTTTATCAGCTATGGCTCCGCCAACGGGTCTAAGCACTGCACCGGCAAAGATACACAGCGCACCAAAATACCCTGCAACCACTTTTACATTGGCTTCATCTAAAATGTCTAGTCCGATGGCACTCATATCTGCTTGATACACATTCATCAAATAGACTTGCATATAGCCTGCAAAGCCGACAAAACCGCCAAAACTCACCGCATAAAAGAGGTTAAACCACCATGTATCTTTGTCTTTAAGCAGTTTGACATAATCGATAAGCTTTTTGGGTCTTGCTTTATAGATGGATTCTGGTGCATTTTTTGCCAAAAACATATACGTGATAAATACAGCAATCGCCATCACTGCTCCGACTAAAAATACCGATTGCCAGCCCCATAGTTCTGCTATTTTGGGTGCAAACAAAAAGTCGATCACTACACCGATGTTACCTGCACCGGCAAACCCCAACACCGTACCCTGAGACTTGGGCGGATACCACTGCCCTGCCTGAGGCAATGCAACCGCAAAAGAGGCTCCTGCAAACCCAAGCCCAAGCGCTATTAAAAGCAATGCATTGTAGGTGATGGTCTCTCCCATAAAATACGCACTCAAGAGTGCTGCGATGACGATAGCCTGTGCTACCAGAGCGGTTGCTTTTGCGCCAAATTTATCGACACCGAAACCCAGTAAAATTCTCAAAAACGCCCCAGAGAGTATAGGCAAAGACAACAAAGTCGCCTTTTGACCTTCTGTGATCATAAACCCTGTTGCTGCCAAAGCTTCAGAAATCTCTGTTGCAAGCGGACCCAACATCGTCCACACCATAAAACTCATATCAAAATATAAAAAAGCCATGAACAACGTCGGTGTATGTCCCTGCCCTTTCAATGCTTTAAATCCTGCCATTTTTACTTCCTAAGATTAATTTAGACGTAAGTGTATACTTAAAATCGATAACTATGGCAGCAGTGCCTGATTAATTTTTAATCAGCTTGAGACTTGTAACCGGTTTGGTGCAGAGCTTTGCATCACTATAAATCTCAAATTGATTAAAATATAAGCAGTGTGTGTACTGTTTTAAAAAAAATCTAATCTATAATCAGAACAACAAAAAAGCCACGATAAAGTGAACAGAACCATGACCAAAATCTTAGAAAAAGCCGCCGAAGCAAGAAACACTAAACTGAATAAAGTAGAAGCCACCAAAGCGCTCAAAAACCCTATGGATGTCTATGCCAGACTCGAAGCAATCGCTGCAGGCGGCTATGAAGCGCTTGCACAGGAAGACTCTGCGTATTTTTTAAAATGTTTCGGGCTTTTTGACAAGGGTGAGGATTTTATGCTGCGTGTGCGTGTTCCTGCAGGACAGCTCAACTACGAACAGGCGGTGCGCATCGGTGAAGTGGCTCAGACTTACGGCAATGACTATATCGATCTTACGACACGGATGCAGGTTGAACTGCGCTATCTCAAGATAGAAAATATCGCCAAAGTCCTTGCCGCACTTAAAGAAGTGGGTATCTCCACCTTTCAGACAGGCGTGGACAATCCGAGAAACATCGTCACTGACCCGCTTGACGGTATTGCTTATGATAATGTGATACCGACCAAACCGATCATCGATGCACTGCAAGAGGTATTTGGCGAAAATCCGGAATGGATCTCAGTGCTTCCGCGCAAATTTAACACCGGCATACTGGGTTCACTTTCAAACTCCTGCAATATTTTCGGGCATGACTGCTGTTTTGTCTTGGCACAAAAAGAGGGGCTGTTCGGATTCAATGTCTATCTGGGCGCACGTGTGGGTATGCAGGCTCAGGATGCCGATCTATTTGTAAACATCGCACAAGTACCGCTGTTTTTCAAATCACTACTAAGCGTGTTCAAAACCTATGGCTACAGAGACAACCGCAACAAAAACCGTTTGGTCTATCTGCTCAACGATGTGGGTATGGAAGCATTCATTCAAGCAGTTAAGTCTGAAGCAGTGTGTGATTTTTCTCCAGCAGGAGCGACCTTGGTACAGTCGCAGTCGATTGCACTGGGTTCAAACAAGGTACTGGGTCGTGACGGCACCTTTGCCTACAAACTCATCGTGCCTGCAGGCATCTTCAGTGGCAGCCACATGATAGATGTAGCAAAAGCAGCCAAAACATTTGGCTCAGGAGAGCTTAGACTCACCTATGATCAAAATGTTTATATCCCCTACATTGCCAAACAGGCGCTTGAAGGCTTTGAATCTGCACCTGTTGTGAAACACTATGCAGCCTACAACAACCTCTACTTCAGTGACATGATAGCCTGCGCAGGTACAGCAACCTGCAGTTTTGGTGTCATCCCCAATAAACCCGATGCCATCGAAATGGCACATTTCCTCAGCTCCGAAGTTGCCATACCCAACGCATCGGTACGTATGAACTGGTCTGCATGCCCAAAAGGATGCGGTGTGCATGGCATCGCCGATATCGGTTTTGAAGGATGCATTGCAAAGGATGCCGAAGGTAAAAAGGTGGATGGCGTACATATCTTTGTGGGAGGCAAAATCACACGAGAAGCAAAAGAGGCACACACACTGCATAAAGCCTTACCCATCACCGAGGCCAAACATCATGTCAAGTATCTGCTTCAAACCTACGCAACACATAAACAAAGAGGTGAAACCTACGAGATGTTTGATGATCGGTTTTTATCACGAAACTATA
This sequence comes from Sulfurovum sp., assembly GCA_011391015.1. Taxonomy (GTDB): domain Bacteria; phylum Campylobacterota; class Campylobacteria; order Campylobacterales; family Sulfurovaceae; genus Sulfurovum. Next base: position 4,400 of record JAABRH010000001.1, on the reverse strand, counting down.
GCTTTCAAGCCTTGGCATTTTTTACAAAAATCAACTATGTACTCAATGAGAAACTGGGTCTTAATGTGATGCTCGAACTCGAAAGTGAACCCAAAAGCTCCAGACGTGAAGAGTATGAACTCTTTGGTTTTGGTCTGAAGCTCTACAAACTACTTACAGGCGAAAAACGCTTTGAATCGGTGGTGGAACTCTCACCCAATATGCTCAAACCAACCAGCATCAAAAGAGACACTGTAAGCAAACTCAACCCAAAAGTACCGCTCAAACTCTCTGAGATACTTTACAACATGACCCATGAAAACAAAAAAGAGCGTGTGGCAGTTTTTTCTGAACTGATTGTGGCACTCAAAGAGATATAATGGCCGTCCAACCTCTTAGCGAGCACACGCCTCTGGCAGATTTTATCAATCACAAAACCAACACAGGAATGCAGTGCGGAAACTATTCAATTGATTTGCCGCCCCTCAATGAGGGTGAACAGTACCGTTTTCACTTTGATGCAACCGCCTGTGTAGGCTGTCACTGCTGTGAAGTAGCCTGCAATGAGCAAAATGCAAACCCCGATGAGATCAAATGGAGACGTGTGGGTGAGATGGAAATGGGAACATTCCCCGATACGCTTCAACTCTTTAACTCCATGAGTTGCAATCACTGCATCGAGCCTGCCTGTCTCATAGGCTGCCCTACAGAGTCGTATGTGAAGTTTGACAATGGCATCGTCTGGCATGATGACCCTAGCTGTATAGGATGTCAGTACTGTACTTGGAACTGCCCGTATGAAGTGCCAACTTTTAACGTCGAACGTGGCATCGTCACCAAATGTCACATGTGTGCAGATAAACTCGAACTCGAACAAAGTCCCGCCTGCGTGCAAGCCTGCCCTAGTAATGCGATAGAGATAGAGGTTTTTAATGTCAAACAATGGTTAGAAGAAGATATGGTGCAAAAAGGTGTTGCACCTCACTTGCCTGATGTAGCCATCACCAAACCGACCACACGTTACACCCTACCTCAACTTACAGAGGAGGAAACACTAAGAGTAGCCGATGAGCATCTTCTTAAACCGGCACACCCAGAGCTTCCTCTCGTCTTTATGACAGTCCTCACTCAAGTAAGTCTGGGTGCATTTTTGGCACTGTTTTTGGGTGAGCTACTCTTTGCTTTAAGTTTCAATCTTCCTCAACCCAATCTTACCATGGCACTCTTAGCCTTTTTACCCGGTGCGATCGGATTGCCACTTTCTGCTCTACACCTTGGCAGACCCATCATGGCACTCAAAGCGATGAAAAACTGGAGAACATCGTGGCTCAGTCGTGAAGCCATAGCCCTTGGAGCATTTACAGGATTGACCTTTTTTATTACCCTGCTTTATTGGATGCAGATACACGGTTTTGGTTTACTTCTGCTTCAGGCACTCACACTTGCTATAGGTATCTACGGTATCTATGCTCAGTCGATGATATACCGCATCAAAGCACGTCCAAGCTGGGATAGAGTCTCCACTAACCGAAAGTTTTTTGCTACAGGCTATGTCGGATTTTTACTCATTGCCACTGCCCTGCTTGCATACAACGGCGCACAAGGTGCGATGGTACTTTTAGCTGTTTCACTTTTAGCAGGTATGATACAAACACTCATTATTTTTGAAGAGGTGATGTTTTATGCCCATCTGAACAAAAATGAACCACTCTATTATCAATACAACAGAAGTCGCATACTGCTTAAAGAACATTTTGGTACTATAAAGAAATTCAGAATGTACTCTTTAGCCCTGTCTGCTTTAGTCTTACCACTTTTGGCTATCTTATTTACAGCCAGCGGATTAGTTGGATGGGCAACGATGACCCTACTCGTCGCGACAATTGGTGCATTTGTATCAGAGTTAAGTGGAAGATATCTGTTTTACACAACCGTAGTGCCTTTAGGCTTGGCAGGCAATTTCTTTGCAGGAAACCAAAGAGGCTAAGAGGAGAAGATGATACACTTTATAGAAAAAACAAAAGCCTTTTTGGGTTTTGATATCAAAGCAGAGAAGTATGCCCTTGTTGACGACCCTATTTTTGGAAAAGTCGCCAAAGAAAAAGCACCCGATAAATGGGTACGCTCTACCTGCGGATACTGCGGTGTGGGATGCGGGATGTATATCGGTGTAAAAGACGGAAAAGCGGTCTACTCCAAAGGTGATCCTCTACACTCGGTGAACTTTGGCACGCTCTGCCCCAAAGGACTCTCTGAACACAAAATGATCTATGCCGATTCTCGTGTTGAGACGCCACTTATTTGTAAAAACGGTATACTTACTCCTAGTACATGGGAAGAGACATTTACCCACACATCAGATGAATTTAAACGCATACAAGCCACCTACGGCAAAGAGTCTGTAGCGGTTATCTCTACAGGACAACTCCTCACTGAAGAGTTTTATGCTTTGGGCAAGTTTGTGCAACTCGGACTTGAGACCAGCAACTATGACGGCAACACTACACTCTGTATGGCATCTGCTGTGATGGGCTACAAACAAACCTTTGGCAGCGACGGGCCAACGGGTTGCTATGAAGATTTTGAAAAAGCTGATGTCATCATGCTCATAGGTGCCAACATTGCAGATAACCATCCTATCCTCAAACTACACATCGCCAAAAATGAATCTGTCACAGGCAAAAAGCCGACCATCATCGTCATTGATCCGCGCAAATCAAAAACGGCTCAAATGGCAGACATCTTTGTACCGCTCAAACCAAGATCTGATTTGGCACTCATCAACGGGCTGTGCTATATTATCCTAGAGCAAGGCTGGGAAGATGAAACGTTCATCAAAGAACGAACCAATGGGTATGTTGAATTCAAAAAACATATCTTAGCCAACTACCCTCCCCAAGAAGTCTCCCAAATCACCGGCATCGAGGTCAAAGAGCTTTACAACCTCGCAAAGATCTATGCAACAGCAGATGCAGTGATGTCTGCATGGACGATGGGAGTCAATCAAAGTAGCATCGGTACCGACACCGTCTCAGCCATCTGCAACCTTGCACTCATCACCGGAAATGTGGGTAAAGAAGGAGCCTCGCCTATGTCCATTACCGGACAATGTAACGCCATGGGTACCAGAGAGTTTGGCTTTACCTCTTCTATTCCAGGCTATAGAAACTATGCATCCCAAACTGACAGACAGGCATTTGCAGACCTTATCAATGTACCCGTAGATCTCATACCCCAAAAACGCGGTTATGCCTACCCGCAGATCATCGATGCCATTAACCGTGGTGAGATCAAAGCCCTATGGGTCGTTGCGACTAATCCGCTGGTGAGTTACCCAGACCAAAATGCCTTGCGCGAAGCCCTCAAAAAACTTGAGATACTCGTCGTACAGGATGCCTTTATGTCAGATACTGCACAAATTGCAGATGTCGTTTTTGCTGCAGCAACTTGGAGCGAAAAAGAGGGATGTTACACCAACTCTGAGCGTCGTTGTAACCTTGCCAAAAAAGCTGTTGAGCCTTTAGGGGAAAGCAAAGCAGACCTTGATATTGTCTTGGAGTTTTCGACCTATTTTGAAGAAAAATATAATTTACTTTTTAAAGAGTTAAAGAATTCTCGGGACGTCTTTGAAGAGATTAAACGTGTGAGCAAGGGGCAACTTTGTGACTATTCTGAAATGTCTTATGAAAAAATGGAAGCTCTAGGTGGTATACAGTGGCCCTGCAACACAAACGCTCCCCAAGGAACCAAACGTCTCTATGCCAAAGAGATGCCATGCAAAACAGAAAACGGTAAAGCAAACCTGCTGAGTGTGAACTGGTTACCACTCTCAGAGATGACTTCCAAAGCACTGCCTCTACTGCTAAACACAGGACGTACCATAGAACAGTTTCATACAAGAACCAAAACAGGAACTGTGGGGATACTTGATGCACTAGCACCCGAAGCATGGGTAGATCTGCACCCCAATGATGCACTGAGACTTCAAGTCAGAAGCGGCGATCGCATCACACTATCAGGCTCACGGGGTCATGTGGAGGATGTCATCGTCAAAGTGAGCCAAACAGTACGTGAAGGAAATGTCTTTGTTCCATTTCACTACAATGAACAGCTCATCAACGCTATTACCCTTGCAGAATTTGACCCCAAATCTTTTGAGCCCAACTACAAACAGTGTGCTGTACAATTGCACTCAGAGGCTGTGCCTGAGGGCATCGCGTACGAGGAGATGAAGATATCGGGGTACCTAGAAGGTGTGAAGCACTATGAAGAAGAGGTACTGTCCGAAGAGACGGTGTCCCAAATACAGTGAACCACCCCGCCATAAATGACGGAGCTTCCTAGAAACTCCAAACTAATGTTCGGATATTAAGAGGCTTTGGCGATAGTCCCTACCGCATTGAGTATATTAATCGAGGCAT